>NZ_JBSTYQ010000006.1:0-252398 GCF_054052385.1 Aeromonas sp. 25-AL00135
CGCCTTTTTCAATCTGCTCGACCAGTGCCAGTTTAAAAGTCAGTGAGTAATCGCGCTGTGTCCGTTTCACACCTTGTCCCATCGGGTTCTCCATTTATTGGGGGGGAAAGGTGTAAACCATATTCAGGACGGCACACAAACAATAAAAAAGGAGCGATCATCGCTCCTTTTTGCTTTCTTGATCTGCCTCTTACCAACGTGACAGCGGCATCAGCCCTTGTGCAGCCAGGGGGTCAGGCGCAACACGTCACCCTGCAGGCGTAGTTGCCCGGCGGCGAACGCGGCCAGTTGCTCATTGCTCAGCAGCAGGTGGCCTTCCTGCCAGGGCAGTGCTTCCTGGCGGGCACCATCAATCAGATAAGCAGTTCCGCTCTGCTGCACCAGGGTAATGCGTACCCCTTCCATCTTCGGCAGGAAGTGCTTGCCGACCATGCCCGCCATCTTGTCGAGCAGCGACTGCATCTGCTGCTGACGGGCCGCCAGCTCGGCCAGCGGCAGCTCGGGTCCGTTTGGCGCATCGGCCATCACCTGTACCGTCATATCGCATGTGGCGTGCTCTTCTTTCAGGCCGACGGTCACGATCCCCTTGTCGAGGTTGAGATCCTCATCAAAAGGCAGGCGCAATTCGCTATCGATTGTTACCTCGCCCGCGACCTCCTTGCTGTCGGTTGCAACCCGGGCAAAGGTGAGGCCGCAGCGCTGACCATTTTGCGGATCGGTCAGATAAAACCCCAGTCTGGCGTGACCAAACTCCCCTTTGGCAAAGGTCTTCATCTGGCTGTAGAAGGTGCTGTATTGCAGATCCAGCATCGGCTCAGCCAGCGCCAGCCCTGGCAGCAAGAGACTGACAAACAGGCTCTGGCGCACAGCCTTGGTCACTCCATATCGACGGGTCATTCAACGTCCTTTTGCATCATGCATTGAAATGGTTAGGGCCTTCTGTCACCTCGTTAACCTCTACCCCCACCCCGCAGAGATCCCGATAGAGGATCCCCTTGCAGTTGAAATAGAGCGGTGCCACCCAGATAAGCCCCAACCCCATGGGGATCAGAGCCAGGAAGAAGAGCGCGGTCATCACGCCGTGGAACAGCACAATGCTGGGCCAGCCGCGCGCAAAGAGCTTGAGAGAGACCAGAATGGCCTGGGGCGGCGTCAGGCCGCGCTCCAGCACCAGCGGGACGGTAAAGAGCAGCCCCATACCGATCAGGGCCGAGGGAATGAAAGAGAGTACGGCGGGCAATCCCAGCAGATCGAATAGCGGGCCAAACAGGCTGGTGAGCAGACTGCCAAGCAGGCTCAACATGCCGAGGCGTACAAAGTGGCGGAAGAAGTCGAACACCTGGTTGGCGCGGGCACGCACCCCGACCGACTGCTGCAACCCCAGCATATCGAGGGAGCTGGTCATGGGGGCCATCACCACCGTCATCAGCAGACTCAGTACCATGGCCACATTCATCTGGCTGTCATCCCCCAGATAGGGCAACAGCAGCACATTGCTAAGCAGGATCCAGATCGCCGTCACCCCGACAATCGCCAGCAGCAGGCCAAATCCGGTACGGCGGGTCTGTTGCCATCCCTCCTGGATGACCCCTTTCAGATCAAGGCGGTAGCCCTGGTTCAGAGACTGCTCAAGGGAGCCGCCAATACGCATTTTATTACTCAATTGACTATCCAATATCGAAAACGACCAAATCAGGTGGCACATTATAGCGATTTGGTCTGCTATTCGTAGCCGTTTTTCCTGCACACTTGCGGCTAATTCGGGCCAAAAAGCCTTTAATTTCATGTGTCGGCTGCATAGAATGCGGCCCTCTTTCAACACGATGGCCACTGGCTGGGGTGAGACTGGCGGATGATGAACAATCCACAGGTAATTGTCGCGCTGAACAAGATCAGCAAAAAATACGATGGCAAGGTGATCCTGAGTGACCTTGACCTTGAAATCTACGATGGTGAATTTCTTACCCTGCTGGGCCCCTCCGGCTGTGGCAAGACCACCCTGCTGCGCCTGCTGGCCGGGCTCGAAGCGGTCGACGGTGGCACCATCCATCTGGCCGGTGACGAGATCACCCATATCCCCGCCGAACACAGGCACATCAACACCGTGTTCCAGAGCTATGCGCTCTTCCCCCATATGACGGTGTTTGAAAACGTCGCCTTTGGCCTCGAGATGCAGAAAGTGCCTGCCAGCGAGATCCGCCAGCGGGTCGAGGAGACCCTCGCCATGGTGCAGCTCACCGAGCTGGCCAACCGCCGCCCGGATCAGCTCTCCGGCGGCCAGCAGCAACGGGTCGCCATCGCCCGCGCCGTGGTCAACAAGCCCCGCCTGCTGCTGCTCGACGAATCCCTCTCGGCACTCGACTACAAGCTGCGCAAGCAGATGCAGAGCGAGCTCAAGGCGCTGCAACGTCGCCTTGGCATCACCTTTGTCTTCGTTACCCATGATCAGGAAGAGGCGCTCACCATGTCTGATCGCATCCTGGTGATGGAGGGGTGCCAAATCATCCAGCGCGGCACCCCGCGCGATATCTACGAATCGCCAGCCAACCTGTTCGTGGCCCGCTTTATCGGCGAGATCAACGTGATGGATGGCAAGCTGATCAGCCAGCGCGAGCCCGGTATCTGGCAGGCAGAGGTGGAGGGGCGAGAATGCCTGCTCCATACCACCTTGCCGTTCCAGCCAGATGACAAGGTGCTGGTGCTGCTGCGCCCGGAAGATCTGCGCATTCTCGATCAGGATGACGATCAAAGTGGCGCGCTGCGGGGCAATATCCGCGAGCGCAACTACAAGGGAGCGACGCTGGATTCGGTGATCGAGCTCGAAAGTGGCAAACAGCTGCTTATCTCCGAGTTCTTCGACGAGGATGACCCCGACTTTGACTACCGTCTGGGTCAGGAGGTGGCGATCCACTGGGTCGACAGCTGGGAGGTGGTGCTGCCCTATGAGCCTCACTAATCTGCGGGTACCGCACAGCTTTGCCCACAACGGCTTTCGCAACGGGGCCATCGCGCTGATCCTCGGCTGGCTGACGCTGTTTGTCTTCCTGCCCAACCTGATGATCATCGGCGTCAGCTTCCTGACCCGTGACGAGTCCGAGCTTATCACGCCGCTCTTTACCCTGAGCAACTATGGCCGCCTGTTGGACCCCCTCTATTTCGAGGTGCTGCTCCACTCTCTCTGGCTGGCGCTGCTCGCCACAAGCATCTGCTTGCTGGTGGGCTATCCCTTTGCCTGGCTGCTGGCCCATCTGCCAGCGCGTATCCGCCCGCTGCTGCTGTTTCTGGTGGTGGTGCCGTTCTGGACCAACTCCCTGATCCGCACCTATGCGCTGAAAGTGCTGCTCGGCACCCGGGGACTGATCAACGGCTGGCTGCTGGATCTGGGGCTTATCGAGCGGCCGCTGCAGATGATGTACACCGAGGTGGCCGTCATCATCGGGCTGGTCTATGTACTGCTCCCCTTTATGGTGCTACCGCTCTACTCCAGCATCGAGAAGCTGGATGGCCGTTTGCTGGAGGCGGCGCGGGATCTCGGCGCCAACGGCTGGCAGCGGCTGGTGCGGATCATTTTGCCCCTCACCCTGCCCGGCATCATCGCCGGTTGTCTGCTGGTGTTCCTGCCCGCCATGGGGATGTTCTACGTCTCCGACTTGCTGGGTGGCGCCAAGCACCTGCTGATCGGCAACCTGATCAAGACCCAGTTCCTCAACAGCCGTGACTGGCCCTTCGGCGCCGCCATCAGCGTGATGCTGACGGTACTGATGGCGCTGTTGGTCTACTGCTACTGGCGGGCGGGCAAACTGCTCAGCAAGAAGGGGGAGCTGGCATGATGCGCGCACTGAAGGCTCTGTTCCTGCTGCTGGTGTTTGGCTATCTCTATGTGCCCATCGGGGTGCTGATCGCCAACTCCTTCAACCTGTCGAAATATGGTATCGACTGGCGCGGCTTTACCCTGGGCTGGTATGAGAAGCTGTTTGCCAGCGCCAGCCTGATGCAGGCGGCCCAGCACTCCCTGACCATCGCCGCCCTCACCGCCACCGCCGCCACCCTGATAGGAACCCTCACCGCCGTGGCGCTGTTTCGCTATCGCTTTCGCGGCAAGCAGTACGTGAGCGGCATGCTGTTCGTGGTGATGATGTCCCCCGATATCGTGATGGCCATTTCGCTCCTGACCCTGTTTGTGGTGACCGGCATTGCGCTGGGCTTCTGGTCGCTGCTGATCGCCCACATCACCTTCTGCCTGCCGTTCGTGGTGATCACCGTCTACTCACGGCTGTGCGGTTTTGATGTGCGGATGCTGGAAGCCGCGCGGGATCTGGGGGCTGGCGAGTGGATCATCCTGCGCCGCATCATACTGCCGCTGGCCCTGCCGGCGGTGATGGCCGGCTGGCTGCTCTCCTTTACCCTGTCGCTGGACGACGTGGTGGTGAGCTCCTTTGTCACCGGCCCGGCCTACGAGATCCTGCCGCTCAAGATCTACTCCATGGTCAAGGTGGGGGTATCTCCCGAGGTCAACGCCCTGGCCACCCTGATGCTGGTCGCCTCCCTCGGGATGGTGCTGCTGGCGCAACTGTTACTGCGTAAACGGCAGGGGTGACCCTGCCCGTTTCGTCCCCGCCACCTTTGGCGAACTCTGTCACGGTGGGCCGCAAGGCCCCATAACCCCAAGGAGTTGTTGATGACAATCCAACACAAGGCCGGCGCCCTGCTGGCAGCCGCCCTCACCCTCACCACCCCGCTGCTGAGCCAGAGCGCTCACGCGGCTGACGACAAGGTGGTCTACTTCTACAATTGGTCGGAATATGTGCCGGACGGCCTGCTGGAGCAGTTCCAGCAAGAGACCGGCATCAAGGTGATCTACTCCACCTACGAATCCAACGAGACCCTCTACGCCAAGCTGAAAACCCATGGCGACGGCTATGACGTGGTGGTGCCCAGCACCTATTTCATCTCGAAAATGGCCAAAGAGGGGATGCTGCAGCCGCTGGATCGCGCCCAGCTGCCCAACTTCAAGCACCTCGACCCTACCCTGCTCAACCACGAGTACGACCCGGACAACCGCTACTCCATCCCCTATATCTGGGGCGCAACCGGGATCGGCACCAACACCGATATCATCGAGCAACCGGTTACCAGCTGGAAGCAGCTCTGGGCACCGGAGTGGAAAGAGAGCCTGCTGCTGATGGACGATGCCCGCGAGGTGTTCCATATCGCGCTGGTGCAGCTGGGCTATAGCCCCAACACCCAGGACAAGGAGCAAATTGCCGAAGCGTTCGAATACCTGAAAAAGCTGATGCCCAACGTCAAGGCGTTCAACTCCGACAACCCGGCCGACCCCTTTATCGCCGGTGAGGTCAATATCGGTATGCTGTGGAATGGCTCGGCCTACGGCGCCCAGCGCGAATACCCCTCCATCCAGATGACCTACCCCGAAGAGGGAGCGGTACTGTGGATGGATAACCTCGCCATCCCGGCCAAGGCCAAGCATGTGAAAGAGGCCCACGCCCTGATCAACTTTCTGATGCGCCCCGATGTGGCCGCCAAGGTGGCCGAAGCAATTGGCTACCCCACCCCGGTCAAGGATGCCATTCCCCTGCTCACCCCGGCGTTTCGCAACAACCCCATGGTCTTCCCGAGCGACGAGATCAAGCGCAAGGGCGAGTTCCAGTCCGATGTGGGTGATGCCTCCCGCCTCTACGAGCAGTACTTCCTGCAGCTTAAAGCCATGGTGGCCAAGGCGGGTTAAGTCGGTGGTTAATTGGTCCTGACGGGGTTAATGGATTAAGGGGGCAATCGCCCCCTTTTACATCTTGGTGCGCATACTCTCACCATCCAAGAAGCAGGCTTTAACTACACGGATCTGTGATCCACCTTCACCTGACCCCATCCCCGAGCACAACTAAGGTCCAACGAACTTAAAGAGTTTCCTATCCCGACCTGTCAGAACTGTCAGAACTGTCAGAACTGTCAGGTATGACCATATATATCAGGACTTACACTCTGACAGCTGTGTTTAAAGACCTAGTGAACGATATGCGCCCATACAAATTGCACATATCGGCCATTGATGACGCAGCATCAGGTAGACGTGGTGATACGCAGTTTCTCACTACCAGAGATAGAAGCAGTTTGGCTTGCTCCTGTTGCTCGCTGACATTGATACCTGTACTCAATCTCATATGAGTCGACCAATTCAGATCTCGAGCACACTATCCAACAAAAGGACTTTGAATATGGAAACAAACGTCATTGCTGAAACAACGTTCAATACTGAAGCCATTTCCAAAACTGATACGATGGTTGCTCGTGTAATGCAGTTCGGCGATCTAGAGCTGGCCTTTACCACCGAGTATGAATATCGCTGGAATGATCGCGGCAGCGGTGCTGACCATGACATCGGATTTTATCACCCGATCCCGCCAGCAGGTTTTTATGCACTGGGTAGCATCGGAGTGAACAATTACGATAATCCCAACGGAAAGTTTGCGTCATTGTGCGTGAAAAACGTGTCCAAACCGAATCAACAGCCCGCCTTGGCACAGCCGATTAGGTTTGACTTAATTTGGACAGATCGTGGCAGTGGTGCCAAAGCTGATGGCTCTTGCTGGCGGCCAGTTCCGCCTGCAGGCTATGTCGCACTGGGCGATATCTTTGTCACTGGATACAACGCCCCTACAGGGCTTCAAGTAATGTGTGTGGCCGAAGAGCTCGTTTGCGATGGAAAAATTGGCAATTTGATCTGGGATGACACCGGCTCGGGGGCAGACCGTGATTTTGGCGTCTGGCAAATCGACGCTAGTAAGTCTTTTCTGGATACGCCAGATGGAATTTTTGCCGTCAACAGTTTCGTTGGTCGCGACAGTCACCAAAAGCCTGACAGCGCTTCCGTCGCTTATAATCTCCGACTGCCATTGCCAACCGAAGTAGTAACCCACTCCATCGATAAACCCATACTCACGGGTCGAACCAAGCCGCCAACACACACCAATCCCAAAGTTGATCGAATCGTCACCGTGCCATTTACAGCTGTACGTGATGACACAAAAAACGTGGAATGGCGAGTGAGGAACTCTCCGTTCTACACAGTTGAACGCAGCGTCGACTACTCATTGGTACTGTTTATCGACAACACGACGCAAACCGAGCAATCCGCATCAACATCCATCACAACAGGTGTGTCAAAAGAAAGCAGCCAGACGTTCTCCATCAATACGGGTATTACCGTCGGTTATGAAAGCGGTATAGATGCAGGTGGTTTCAGTACGAAAGCAAGTGTTTCACTCAGCATCGAGCTGGGATACTCAACAACACAATCTGTGACCCAGTTTCGCTCGGAGACCGACGAGGCAACCCTTATCGCAGCGCCAAACCACGCAGCAGCGCTGTGGATTGAGTCGAACAGTTTGCAAGTACGGCGTGCGGATCGCTCTCCGGTTGGAGCACCATTGTCTTTCGAAACGATCGATACTGGTTATGTGATCTCCGAATATCCGGCTGATCTCAGAGGTACTGAGAATCGCTCCACAGTGATGCTGCGACGCAATCGCAGTCGCCTTCCGACCCTAGAATAATTGCGAACACATCATATGATGACCCCTAGATTGTGACAGAGTAAAACAGCGGCGGCGGTCTACCTACCGCCGCTATCTATTCCAGATACATCAGCGTTCCCATCAACTTCGGCAGGTTCTGGTTCGACGTGTATTGGTCGAGGAATTTCAGGTGGCCAAAGCCGATTAATTCTGCACTTTTTCATCGTCCTTTAGGGGTGTAGATTGGTCGGGGAGGCAAGCGTTGCCCCCTCTCTTTTTTCATGACTGCCCGTGGTGCTCCGCGAAGCAATCTTTCGCCAATATCGCGGGTGGCCTGAGCCAATCAGGAGTATTCATGTCCGCTCTGACTCTCTATTTCGCTCCCGGCACTTGTGCCATGGCCGTGCAGATTGCCCTGCTGGAAGCGAATGCTCCGTTCCAACCCCGTCTCGTCAACCTCGCCGCAGGGGAGCAGCGTGACCCCGCATATCTTGCCATCAACCCCAAAGGGCGGGTGCCTGCCCTTGTCACCGAGCAGGGCACCCTAACCGAGACCCCAGCCCTGCTGCTCTATGTGGCGCAGCGCTTCCCCGATGCCAAACTGGCGCCGCTGGACAACCCGTTCCTGCTGGCCCGCATGCAGGAGGTCAACAGCTTCCTCGCCTCCACCGTACATGTCTCCCATGCCCACGGTCGCCGTGGCAGCCGCTGGGCCGATGACGAGCAAGCCATTGCCGCCATGCAGCAGAAAGTCGCCAGCAATATGCGCGATGGCTTTGCCCAGATTGAGCAGCACTATCTGGCAGGACCCTGGGTGCTGGGCGAGCAGTTCAGCGTGGCGGACATCTATCTGTTCGTGGTCGCAGGCTGGCTGAAAAGCGATGGGGTCGAGATCAGTGAATTCCCCAAGGTTGCCGATCATTATCAGCGCATGCTGAGCCGTCCGGCGGTCGCCAAGGCACTTGCCAACTAACCATAAAATCAATAGCTCGATGAATAACAAGGGTGTCAGGGCTCTGCTGACACCCTTCCTGCCTCCTCCCCTGCACTTCTTCTCCCGCCTTTGAGATCGTTTTCACATTTCCGTGGTTTTGCCGTGGCCCTTCCCCGGTAAAAAGCCTATCTTTGCGCCATGACGCAACCGGTTGCGTAACCGGTTGCCTAGCGGTTCACAGATTGACGGGCCAAGGCCTGATGAGGTGCTGTATGAAACGAGGCGTACTGCTCAATGCTCCCCTGAGTGCTCTGGTGGCACAGATGGGCCACACCGACGAGATCACCGTCTGCGATGCAGGCTTGCCCATTCCGGCAGGTCCGGAGCGGATCGATCTGGCGCTGATGGCGGGGACGCCCAGCCTTGCAACCGTACTGACCGCCCTGCTCACCGATCTGGTGGTTGAGAAGGTGATCATGGCAAGCGAGATCAAGCAGATCAGCCCCGCCGCCCATCAGGCGCTGGTCGATCAGCTTGAGGCCCACGCAGCCGCCCAGGGCAAGCCCATCGCCATCGAATACTGCCTGCACGAGGAGTTCAAGACCCGCTCCCGCCAGAGCAAGGCGATCGTGCGCAGCGGCGAGGTGACTCCCTACGCCAACCTGATCCTCTGCGCCGGTGTGGCGTTCTGACATTCTTCAAAGAAGGCCTCTTCAAGGAAGCTGCAAATGAGCACAACCTCCCCCCTCTCACCCATTCTGGAGCTGACCGGGATCGTCAAGACCTTCCCCGGTGTGCGCGCCCTCGACGAAGCGGGTCTGCGGGTCTATCCGGGCCAGGTGATGGCCCTGCTCGGTGAAAATGGCGCCGGTAAATCCACCCTGATGAAGGTGCTGACCGGCATCTATCAGGCCGATGCGGGCAGCGTCAGCTACCGCGGCCAGCCGGTCCACTTC
Organism: Aeromonas sp. 25-AL00135; assembly: GCF_054052385.1. Lineage (NCBI taxonomy): Bacteria > Pseudomonadati > Pseudomonadota > Gammaproteobacteria > Aeromonadales > Aeromonadaceae > Aeromonas > Aeromonas sp. 25-AL00135. The sequence continues at coordinate 9,423 of NZ_JBSTYQ010000006.1, forward strand.
AAGGGGCCGCGCGATTCTCAGGATCAGGGGATCAGCATCATCCACCAGGAGCTGAACCTGCTGCCGGAGTTGTCGATTGCCGCCAACATCTTCTTGGGTCGCGAACCGCGTACCCGTTTTGGCAGCATCGACCACAAACAGCTGCGCGAGCGGGCAAGCACCCTGCTGGCGCGACTTGGCGTCAAACACGGGCCGGATACCCGACTCGGGGATCTCTCCATCGGCGAACAGCAGATGGTGGAGATCGCCAAGGCGCTGTCGTTCGATGCCAGCGTCATCATCATGGACGAGCCGACCGATGCGTTGACCGATACCGAAACCGAACAGCTGTTCAAGGTTATCCGCGAGCTGCGTGAGCAAGGTTGCGGCATCGTCTATATCTCCCACCGCCTCAAGGAGATCTTCGAGATCTGCGATCGGGTCACTGTGCTGCGCGATGGCAAGTGGATTGGCGAAAAGGCGGTGAGCGATCTGGATGAAGACAAGATCATCGAGATGATGGTGGGCCGCCGGCTGGAAGAGCAGTATCCGCGTCTTGAGCGCGAGCTTGGCCCCGTCAGCCTGCAGGTGAAAGATCTGGCCGGTCCCGGTGTGCGCGGGGTGAGCTTCTCCCTGCGTCAGGGTGAAATTCTGGGCTTTAGCGGCCTGATGGGCTCCGGCCGTACCGAGCTGATGAAGCTGATCTACGGCGCCAGCCCCATCAGCGCCGGTGAAGTGGCAGTGGACGGCCATGCGCTGGTGCCCAAAAGCCCGGCCGATGGGTTGGCCGCAGGCATCGCCTATATCTCCGAAGATCGCAAAGGCGATGGACTGGTGCTGGAGCTGTCGGTGCGGGAGAACATGAGTCTCTGCGCCCTCGACGAGTTCATCAGCAACGGCAAGATTGACGGCAAGGCCGAACGGCAGGCAGTGAGCGACTATGTGCGTCTGTTCAACATCAAGACCCCGAGTCAGGATCAGCTGATCAAGCTGCTCTCCGGCGGCAACCAGCAGAAGGTGGCCATCGCCAAGGGACTGCTGACCCGGCCCAAGGTACTGATCCTCGACGAGCCGACCCGCGGCGTCGATGTGGGGGCGAAAAAGGAAATTTATCAGCTGATCAACCAGTTCAAGAAGGAGGGGATGAGCATCATTCTGGTCTCCTCCGAGATGCCGGAAGTGCTCGGCATGAGCGATCGCATCATGGTGATGCACGAAGGGCGCATCAGCGCAGAGTTCAACACCCGCGATGCCAATCAGGAGAAGCTGATGGCGGCGGCAGTCGGTAAACAGTGGCAAGCAGAGCAAGAGGCATCCCAATGACAACCCAAACCCTTTCCCGCCGTGGCGTCATGAGCAAGGCGTGGTGGATCGAGAATAAATCCCTGGTCGCGCTGCTGGTCCTGATTGGTGTGGTCTCCTTTCTGAGCCCCAACTTCTTCACCGCCGACAACCTGCTCAACATCCTGCGCCAGACCTCGGTCAACGCCATCATGGCGGTCGGCATGACGCTGGTTATTCTCACCGCCGGTATCGATCTGTCGGTCGGCTCGGTACTGGCCCTGTGCGGCGCGCTGGCTGCCACCATGGTCGCCATGGAGCTGCCGATCTGGCTGGTGGTCCCCCTCACTCTGGGTGCCGGTGCCCTGCTGGGCGGCGTCAGCGGCCTCATCATTGCCAAGGGCAAGGTACAGGCATTTATCGCTACCCTGGTCACCATGACCGCTCTGCGCGGTATCACCATGGTCTATACCGAGGGGCGCCCCATCTCCACCGGTTTCAGTGACGGCGCCGATCACTTCGCCTGGCTCGGTACCGGTTACCTGTTCGGTCTGCCGGTGCCCATCTGGCTGATGGCCACCGTCTTCCTGCTCGCCTGGTTCATGCTCAACCATACCCGTCTCGGTCGCTACATCTACGCGCTGGGCGGTAACGAGTCTGCCACCCGCCTCTCCGGTATCAATGTGGATCGGGTGAAGCTGGCGGTGTATGGTCTGTGCGGCGCGCTCTCGGCGCTGGCAGGGCTTATCGTAACCTCTCGCCTCTCCTCTGCCCAGCCGACGGCGGGCATGGGTTACGAGCTGGATGCCATCGCCGCAGTGGTGCTGGGTGGTACCAGCCTGATGGGGGGCAAGGGGCGCATCATGGGGACCCTGATCGGTGCCTTGATCATCGGCTTCCTGAATAACGCCCTCAACCTGCTCGACGTATCCTCCTATTACCAGATGATCGCCAAGGCCAGCGTGATCTTGCTTGCCGTGATGATCGATAACAAAAGCAATCGTTGATAAGACAAGCCACACACAAGGAATGAAATGATGAAAAAGCTCAATACCCTGCTCGCTGCCGCCATCATGTCCGTGCTGGGCACTGCCCAGGCCGCCGATCAAACCCTGGCCATGGTGGTCTCCACCCTCAACAACCCCTTCTTCGTCACCATGAAAGAGGGGGCCGAAGCAAAAGCCAAAGAGCTTGGCTACGAGCTGGTGGTACTGGATTCCCAGAATGACCCGGCCAAAGAGCTCTCCAACATGGAAGATCTCACCGTACGCAAGGTCGGCGCCATCCTGATCAACCCCACCGACTCCGAAGCGGTGGGCAACGCCATTCGTCTGGCCAACCGCGCCAGCATTCCGGTACTGACCCTGGACCGCGGCGCTGCGCAGGGTGAGGTCAAGGCCCATATCGCCTCCGACAACGTGGCGGGCGGCAAGCTTGCCGGTGACTTTATCACCGAGAAACTGGGTACCGGTGCCAAGGTGATCCAGCTCGAAGGGATTGCCGGTACCTCCGCCGCCCGTGACCGTGGCGAAGGTTTTGCCCTGGCCGTGGCGGCCAACAAGCTGCAGGTCCTGGCTTCCCAGCCTGCCGACTTTGACCGCACCAAGGGTCTGAACGTCATGGAAAACCTGCTGGCTGCCCACCCGACCGTTCAAGCAGTCTTTGCCCAGAACGACGAAATGGCGCTGGGTGCCATCCGCGCCGTGCAGGCTGCCGGTAAAGAGGTGATGATCGTCGGCTTCGACGGCACTGACGATGGCAAAGCCGCCGTTGCCAAGGGTAAACTGGCCGCCACTGTGGCTCAGCAGCCCGCGCTGATCGGTGCCATTGGCGTCGAGACTGCCGACAAGGTGCTCAAGGGCCAGCCGGTGGAGAAATCCATTCCGGTACCGCTGCAAGTAGTTAGCAAGTAAATGCTCGAGGGGAGGTTCGCCTCCCCTTTCCCTCTCGTTCAGGTGCCTCCCGGCTTGGGCTCACTCAATCACTGTGTTCAAGCCAAGATGCATCAGGAGTAGTCAACATGAATCGTCTCGTCGTTCTGGGCAGTGTCAATGCAGACCATGTGCTGCGCGTTCCCCACTTTCCTCGCCCGGGTGAAACCCTGACCGGCCACAGCTATCAGGTGGTGCCCGGTGGCAAGGGGGCTAATCAGGCAGTCGCTGCCGCCCGCCTTGGCGCCCCCGTCTCCTTTATCGCCCGCATCGGTGATGACGCCATCGGCCACCAGATGAAGAGCGGTTTTGCCAAAGACGGTATTGACGTGAGCGCCGTCGAACTCGATCCCAAGCTCCCGACCGGCATCGCCATCATTTATGTGAGCGATGAGGGGGAGAACAGCATCGGCATCTCCGCCGAGGCCAACGGTGCCATCACCCCTGCCGTGGTGAAAAACCACGAAGCCATGATCGCCGACGCCCACACCCTGCTGTTGCAGCTGGAAGTACCGCTCGAGAGCGTCCATGAAGCTGCACGGCTGGCTCGCGCCAACGGCACCCGGGTGGTGCTCAACCCCGCCCCTGCCCGTCCGCTCTCGAGCGAACTGCTGGCACTGGTGGACCTTATCACCCCCAACCAGACCGAAGCCGAGCTGTTGACCGGCGTGAAAGTCACCGATGAAGCGAGTGCCCGCGAGGCGGCAGCCCGCTTCCACCAGATGGGCATTGCGGATGTGATGATCACCCTAGGCTCCCAGGGGGTTTACTGCAGCAACGCCCAGCAGCAACAGCTGATCCCGGGCTTTCGGGTCAAGGCGGTGGATACCACTGCCGCGGGCGATACCTTCAACGGCGCCCTGCTGGCGGCGGAACTGGCGGGTGCCGATTTCCACAGCGCGGTGCGCTTTGCCCACGGGGCGGCGGCGCTCTCCGTCACCCGATTCGGTGCCCAGAGCTCGATCCCGAGCAAGCAGGAAGTTGACGCCTTCCTGCTTGAGCAGACTGCGCAGGGGCACTGATGGCCAATATCAAGGAGGTGGCGGCGCTGGCGGGGGTCTCGACCACCACCGTCTCCCACGTCATCAACGAGACCCGCTTTGTGGCCGAGGAGACCCGCGAGCGGGTCTTCGCCGCCATGCGCGAGCTCAACTATGCCCCGAGTCTGGTGGCCCGCAGCCTCAAGGTGAAGGAGACCAACAGTATCGGCATGCTGGTCACCACCTCCAGCAACCCCTTCTTTGCCGAGGTGGTGCGCGGGGTGGAGCGTTACTGCTTCGAGCAGGGCTACAACCTGATGCTGGGCAACACCGAGGGTCAGGCGGAAACCGCTCTCTCCTACCTCAAGATGATGCTGCGCAAGCGGGTCGATGGCCTGCTGATCATGTGTAGCGAAGGCCAACAAGAGGTCTTCAACCAGCTCGACTGGCTCAAGAGCCTGCCGGTGGTGGTGATGGATTGGGGGCTGGTCAGCGAGGATGTGGATCTTATCGCCGACAACTCCTTCCACGGTGGTTATCTCGCGACCCGCCATCTGATTGAGCTGGGCCATACCGCCATCGGTTGTATCACAGGCCCCCACAGCCGCGCCCCCGCCAACCAGCGCCAAGCTGGCTTTGAACAGGCGTTGCAGGAGGCAGGGCTCACGATCAATCAAGAGTGGATCCAGGAGGGGGACTTTGATTGCGCCAGCGGCCATCAGGCGATGACTCGTCTGCTGGCATTGCCCGAGCGCCCCACCGCCCTCTTTGTCTGCAACGACATGATGGCGATGGGGGCCATCAGTGCCGCCCATCAGGCGGGGCTGGTGATCCCGCGGGATATCTCCATCGTTGGCTATGACAATGTGGCGCTGGCCGAATTTATGTCGCCGCCGCTCACCACCGTCAACCAGCCCAAAGAGGAGCTGGGTCGCCTCGCCGTCACCCGCCTGTTGGCGCGGATCAACGGCGAAGCGGTGGAGAACCACCTGATCACCGTCGACCCTGACCTGGTGATCAGACAATCCTGCGCGCCCCGCCCCTGATTTTCAGGGGCAACAAAAGAACAAGGCGACCCCGAGGTCGCCTTGTTTCATTCTGTCTCTTGCCGGTGCAATACCGCTTTTTGCCCTCAGGCCAGCGACCGGGTCTCCCTGGCTGCCAGCACTTGCAGTGGCACCAGTCCCAATCGTCTGGCCAGAGGCTGCAACAACTCGCCATCATCATCACCCTGCGGCAACCAGTAGCGAACAGGCCAGCCGGCTGCCAGCTGCGCCGAGGTGGTGCTGCCAATCTCTCTGAGCGCCAGAGTGCAACCCTGCTGCCGCAATCCCGCCAGCAAGACACCATCCGGCTGCAGCGTTGGTATCAGCAACACCAGCGGCGTGTGGGAAGACCCCGGCAGATAGGCCAGTAGATGGATCAGCTGGGCCTGATTGTCGAGCGGGACCAGCAGTGCCCGACCATCGGCATACTGCGCCTCGTGCGTTTGCAGCACACGGGCCAGCACGGGCCCCAGTACGCCGCACTCCTGCAGCCAGCGCATATGGCATGGGACTCCCTGCTCACGCCACTCAAGCGCCAATTGCCACATCTCGTTGCCCTGCCCGTCCGTCAGCGCCTGCAATGCCACTCGCAGCGGTGCTGGCTCGCGCCCCGCCAACCACTCTCGCAGCTGATGACTCAACTGCAGCTGCTGCAGCATGGCAGGCTCAAACCAGCTGATCGCCCCCTCCTGGCTACGCTTGGCCTGGTTGAGGGCCAGGATGGCCTGATCCAGCAGCCGGGCGGCATCCTGTTGTTGCGCCTTGGCGACCCCGAGCCGACAGGCCAGATCGAAGCTGCACTCTCGGGTCACGAACTCGAAATGGAGCAGATCCACCAGCTCATGAATGGCGGTTTCCAGCGCATCATTCGCCTTGGTCAACACCACGGCAAATTCATCTCCTCCGAGCCGGTAAGCGTGGCTGCCATGGGCCTGCTGCAGCTTGTTGGCCACCATCTGCAACAGCCGATCACCGACCTGATAACCCAGCAGATCATTGACCTGCTTGAAGCGCTTGAGATCGAGCACCACCAAAGCGCTCACATCATCAGCATGCAGAGCACGAGAGAGCTGTTCCTGCAGGGCACGGCGGTTGCCAAGCTGGGTCAGGGGATCGAGCAGGGCAAGCCGGCGGTTCGCCAGATTGGCGCGAATGAGGGCTGCGACCAGAGCGCCACCGGTCAGCAGCAGGATCAGTTGCCAGACCTGCAGCCAGAACAGGCTGTTGCGGATCTGGCTGACCGAATGCTCCCGCTCCTGGCCGGAGAGGATCTGATCCCCTATCTGTTCGATAAGACGGGTCTGGCTGGCGATCGCCTCCTGCAAACGGGCAAGCTCAGCCCCCTCGCGCAGCGCACCAGCCTCCATCTGGGGTTCGAGCTGCTTGATCTGCTCGAACAGGGTGGCCAGCACTTTGCCGAGCCCGTGCCGCTGGCGCATCTCGGCGGTTTCACTGCTGATGAGGAAGATATCGAGCCGGTTCCACAGCAGATCGTAATCGAGGCTCAGGGTCTCCATCGACAGTCTGCCAGCCCGGTAGAGCTGCAGGTCGTAGAGGAAACGCTGGGATTCGAGCATTACCTGGCTGATGTTCCAGTGGACATTGCGGTAGAAGGTATCGACCAGCTGCTCCTGCCGATACTGCAGATAGAGGCTGCTGCCCGACGAGAGCAGAAACAGCAGCGATACCGCAACCAACAGCAGATTTTGGCGGGATAGCCCCATCAATCGACGATCTCGATGCGGGTCACCTGCCACACCATGCAGTTGTGAATGGCTGGCACGTCCAGCTTGGGATAGGTGGTGAACGGGATGAGCAGCCAGAGCGGCCCCTTGTTGCGCCGGGTCAGCGGTTTGCCGTCCTCCTGACGCACCAGGGTCAGCGGCACGCCGTCGAACAGGGCCAGATCCACCACCTGCTGATAGCCGTTGAGGGCCGAAATGGCGATCTTGCGAGCATCCGGGATCCCTTGCGCCGCCAGCACGGCTGACAAGGTCGGCCCACGATAGTGGTGGGTGCCCTGAGTCCAGGGGGTAGTCGTAGTGAATTCGGTCTGTGGCAAGGCAGAGAGAGCCGCCTCATCGAGGGTCACCTGCTGGCCATCTGGCAGTACCAGGGTCATCAGGGGGATGGAGGCCGATGCGCTGGCACTGGCCAGCATCAGGAGAAAGAAAGCGATCCATTGCTTTACTGCGGTCATGGTAATTTGCGCCAACTGCGTCCCATTTTTTAAATGGTTGCCAGTGTGGCGATTTCACCGAACCATTGCAACTGTCCCGTCGCACAGTAGCTCAGGGACCGCGCATCTCCATCCAGTTGTGCCCCTCGACTTGCCTCGGTTGATGAATGCCGCACGCCTCCAGCAACTCATCGACATAGGCGGGCACCAGCAGGGAGGCTGGGCCATAGCGTTTTTCGTCAAACTGGCTACCTACCTCGCTCGGTTCGAGATTGAGCTCGATGGTGTGTGCCCCGTTCAATCCCGCTTCGTGTACAAAACCGGCGGCCGGATAGACGGCGCCAGAGGTGCCGATGGAGATAAAGAGATCGCACTGGGCAAGCGCGCTGTAGATGCGATCCAGCCCGAGCGGCATTTCGCCAAACCAGACCACATGGGGACGCATCGGCTGGGGGAACTGGCAACAGGAGCAGAGCTCGTCCTGATGGAGATCGCCACGCCACTCGATCACCTGACCGGACTCGGGGCAGCGGGCCTTGAGCAGCTCGCCGTGCATATGGATAAGGTTCTTGCTGCCAGCGCTCTCGTGCAAATTGTCGATGTTCTGGGTGACCAGGGTCACCGAACCGGGCAGCAGTCGCTCGAGGCGGGCCAGCGCATAGTGGGCCGGATTGGGGTGAACCTGGGGCTGTTGCAGCTGTTTGCGGCGAGAGTTGTAAAAGCGCAGCACCAGTTCGGGATCCCGGGCATACCCCTCGGGGGTCGCCACATCCTCGACCTTGTGCTCTTCCCACAAACCGTCGCAGGCACGAAAAGTCTTGATGCCGGATTCGGCAGAGATCCCCGCTCCGGTCAGGATCACGATATGTTTATATGACTGCGCCATAAGCTGCTCCGTCTATCCCCGCACAATAAATGTGACCTTAGCACAGGGAAAAAAGTGTCACTATTCGCCCTTGGTCTTAAGCGGCGCCGATGGCGGTGCGGGTAACCAGGCATCCAGTACCGACAGATCCAGCCTGACAAAGACCATCTCCCGCCCGGTTACCAGGGTCAGCGGCAAGCCAAGGCGCTTGAGCAGGGTCAGCATGGGCCGGTTCTGGGCCAGCACTTCCGCCGTCCACTCCCTGATCCCGTCCGCCCTGGCCAGCAGTGCCAGCGCCAGCAGAATCCGTCGCCCCGCCCCCTTGTGCTGAAAGTGATCCGCCACGATGCAAGAAAACTCCGCCCGATCGGGATGAAGGCGGCGGCGGATTGATTGCGCCTGAGCCAGCGGCTCACCGGCCAGATCAGTCAGCAACAGCGAGACCTGTTGTTCGGGATGGTAATTGAGAAATTGGGCCACCTGTTCCGGTGGCGGTGTCCGTTTCGGACGCATAAAGCGCAGATAGATGCTCTCTTCACTCAATGCATCGTAAGCAGCCAGCATACGGGCAGGCGCCACCCCATGCAGCTCGCGCAGCAAGCAAGGCACCCCGGAGACCTCCATAGCCAGTGGCAGCGCGGCCCGGGAAACCGGATGGGGCCAGCCCTCCAGTCCTTTGCCAAGGCGCTCCCGGTGCATGGGCCAGCAGAGGTAGCGCGGCATGGCTTACCAGCGCCCCGTCATACCGCGCTCTCGCCACACCTCGACGTCGAGCAGGTTGTAAGGATCATCCAGATAGACGGCGATCCCCAGCTCCCGAACCCGGGCCATAAAGCGTCCCAGCAGGGAGTCACCGGTCAAGGACTCCATCTCCGGCAAGATCCCCTGCCCCAGCAGCAAGGCTTGCAGCGGCAAACGCTCCAGCAGATCGAATGGCAGATGCTGGCTGTTATCGAGCAGCAGCGCAAGCTTGCTCCCCGCCAGACTGGCTTGCAGCACCAGCGCGAAGCGATCGGCATTGCCGAGCAGGTGGTCACGACGGTGGATCAGCAGGGTCAGTTCGGCTGGGGTACGCGACTGCTCCGTCAGCCAATCCTTGAGCGCCTCCCAGCGGCTGGGTAAACCCGTTACCGCCAGCCAGACCGGATGAGGGGTCGCGGGACTGGAGAGCAGCCCTAGCTGACCCTGCACCTCCCCCTGCCACCGGCGGATGGTGCGGCGCTGGCCGCTCAAGCGCTGTTGACGCAGCGGGCCCAGATAGAGTCGACGCAGCAACCTTAGCAGCTCGTCGCAATCAAGCGGCTTTGCCAGTGCCGCCAGAATGTTGAAACCGGCATCGTGCAGCAGGCGGCGGGCACCGTCGATCAGCGTCTGCTCATGGGCCGAAAGCAGCACAATGGGCAGCCCGGCCTCCTGCAACTGGGGCTGGTTCATCAGCAGACTGATGGCATCTTGCTCCACCAGACTGAGATCGCACACCAGCAGGCTGATGTCGCCCGCCGACAATGCCGCAAGACAGGCCGATTCATCCTGTACCCACTGACAGGAGAGCCCCAACCCGGCGATTGTCTGTTGCAATTGCATCCCCTGAAACGGGTGATCCTCGAGCAGCAGCACCTTGTTAGCGGCCAGCCAGTTGCACCAGTTACGGTAACTGGCGGCAAGCCCCCCCAGCCAATCCTCGCCGATAGCGTAGATCCCCTCATGCTGCTGCAACTGGGGGAAATAGTCCGCCTGCTGATGAGCGGCGGGGTCGTAAAGGGCAATGGCACCTGCCGCAAACAACCCTTCCCACTGCCAGCAGGCATCCGGTCGGGTACGGTGCAGCGTGACATAGGAGGGCAATGTCATGGTGCTGGCCAACTCATGGGCGGTGCTGTCGAGGGCATAGAGCACAATGGGGCAAAATCCTGCCGCCTCATGCTCTTCCGAATCGAGCAACGCCAGTAATTCTTCATCAGTGATGATCATCTTGAGCCCTCTTTGAAAACTGCTGGCTGAACTCATCCAGTGCCCGGTTCAATCTGGCTTGCAGCATCGGATGGGGCGCCTGTTGCCACTCTTCAATGACCGCCACCAACGCAGTCGCCCCTACCATTCTGGCGGCCCCCTTCAACTTGTGTAAAGCAGCATTCACGCCAACTTCATCTTCTTCTGTGCTGCAGCGCTCAAGTTCGGCCAAATCATCACGGGTAGCCTTCAGATAAAGGGCGGCCAGTTCATCGGTCAGCAGCGAGGCAACCGGTGTCGGGGCGACAACATTGCTCCCCTCTTTGGCAATATGGCGCAGCAAGGTCGCCAGCTCCTTGAGGGCGACCGGCTTGTCCAGATGGCCATCGCAACCGCAGGATTGCAGCTCCCTTGCCGCCTGATCACTGAGATCTGCGGTGATCACATAGACCGGCAGACGGGCCCAACGAGCGGATTGGCGCAATTGCCTGCACAGCTCGGCCCCGTTCATCACCGGCATCTGCAGATCGGTCAGCACAAAATCCACCTCCTGCTGCGCCAGCATCTCCAGCGCCAGCTGCCCGTTGGCGGCAGTGATAACGCTGGCACCAAGTTGCCCCAGTTGCAGGCTGATCAGCTCGCGATTGACATCGTGATCTTCAACCAGCAGAACCCGCATGCCAAGCCCGGGCTGGGTGCCTGCGACCGGTTGATCCGGGGTCAGCCGTGGCTGCAGCAGGGTGATGATGGTCCCGGGAACCCAGGACTCCCCTTGCCAGGCCCAATAGTAGAGCCCCTTCTCGTCCACCTCCGCTTGCAGCGTATCAACAGCGTTGCTGACGGTGGCAATCCCCAATCGGCTGAGCCAGGGCGACAGCGCTTGCGCCTCATCGTGGGGTAAAGAGAGTGCCAGTTGCCGCACATTGGGCTGCCAGTCCGGCTCCTGCTGCACCCGCTTCAGGGGCAACTCGCAATAGAAGCGGCTACCGCCACCGACACGCCCCTCGACATCGATAAGCCCCCCCATCTGCTCGATCAGCTGCTTGCAGATCGCCAAACCAAGACCTGTGCCCGGCGCCCGCAGCTGCCCTTCAACGGCAAACTGCTCGAACGGCATAAAGAGCGTGGTGCGCATCTTGGCGGTGATCCCCGGTCCCTGATCATCCACACCAAAGCGCAAGGTCGATGCGACCACCTCGGCCCACAGCACCACTTCCCCACGCAGGCTGAACTTGATGGCATTGGAGAGCAGGTTGTGGAGCACTTGCCGTACCCGGTGAGGGTCGAGGGTCTGCAGGGCAGGCAGAGCCGGATCCAACTTAAGGCGCAATTGCAATCCCTTGGCCCGCGCCTTGGTCCAGTGCACCGCCGCCACGTGCTCGCACAGCTCGGCAAAATCGGTGGGCTGGGGCGAGAGGGAGAGTTTGCTGTTCTCGTTGCGGCTAAAGTCGAGCACATCGTTGAGCAGGCCGAGCAACTCATCCCCCGCCTGACGCACCCGCGCCAGCGCCGAATCCTGCTCTCTCGACAAAGGAGTACTGGCCAGCCACTCCAGCAAGCCGAGCATGGCGTTCATCGGCGTGCGGATCTCGTGGCTGATGGCGGCCAAAAAGCGCCCCTTGGCCAGAACTGCCTGTTGCGCCTGCTCATGGGAGTGCTGCAATGCCTGATCCTGCTCGACCCTGGTAGTGGCATCCTGCATCACCGCATAGATCCGCCAACCCTGTGGTTGACTGCGGCCACGGCCATAGAGCTGCAACCAGCGCAGACCCTTGGTCGGATGGTAATAGCGCATGGTGAACGCGAAGGGTTTGCCAGCCTGCAACATGGCGAACATCTCACGGCTTACCCGGCGGCGATCCTCGCGCTCCAGCATAATGAGCACCCGTTTGGGCTCACGACGGATCTGCTGGCTCGCCAGCCCCAGCAGCTCGTAACAGCCCCGGCTGATAAACTCAATACCCCCTACCCGTCCCCGCTCGAACATAAACTGCAGCACCACGCCGGGAACGGTATTGGTCAGGGCGCGCAGGCGGCGCTCTGCCTGACGCAAAAAACGGGCCTGCTCACGCAGCACACTGATATCCGACAGGGCGATGAGATCGGTGGCAGGTGCCTGCTTGTCCAGCCGCAGCGGATGCTGGGCATAGGCGAAGACCTGATCCCCCAGCACCAGCTCCCCTTCACTCTTCTGAGGCTGCACCGGCGGCAGCATCAACTGCTGCGAATAGCGCAGGGCCAGACGTCGCCCCTGTTTATTGGATTTGATCACCTTGCCCTGGCTATTGCGCAGATAGACGGGCACCGGCAACGCCTGAAACATGGTTTCCCGCAGCTCGCTCTCGATGGCCAGCGCCTTCTCGGCGGCGTGACGCTGGGCGACTTCCCGTGCCAGTTGCTGGCGAGAGCGCCAGATCCCGCCGATGACAATGCCGCTGATCAGCAGTGCCATGGCGATGGAGCCAAACCAGGCGGCGTAGCTCACGCCGGGCTGCTGCACGACGAGCAAGCGGCGCCAGCGCTGGTTAAGTTCGTCGATCTGGGTGCTGGTCAGTGCCATCAGGTTGCGATCCATCACCCCGGCCAGTTCGGTCTGACTCTTGTTGATGGCAAAGCCAAGGCTGAAGCGATCTTCCAGCTCCTCGATATCGAGCCCGTCCAGCAAGTTGGTACGCTGGGGATATTGCAGCTGATAAAGCTCGCTCAGCATGGCGTCAGCCTTGCCCTGTTTGATCGCGGCAAGCCCCTGCTCGAGGCCGTCGGTGCGAACCCACTCCTGATCACCGAGCAGGGCGAGCAAGGAGGGATCGTAGAGGGACTCCGGCACCAGAATACGCTGCCGCTTGAGCTGCGCCATGCGATCGGCAGCCAGCTTGCGCTTGCTGATCAAGGCAAACCGGTTGGTGGAGATCGTCCGACTGAAAATGAACTGATCCGTCAATGCCGGAGATTCCGGCAAGCCGGCCATCATATCCGCCTCACCACGGCGCAGCTTTTCTACGGCCTCCGCCTTGCTAGCGGCAGGCACCAGCTTGTATTTCAGGCCGGTCTCCTGGGTGACCCAGCGCAGCACATCCGCGCTCCACCCTTTCGGCTCCCCCAGATCATTGACGCCGCTATAGGGCATCAACTCGGGATTGACCACCAGGCGAATGGTGCGCCCGCGGCCGGATAACCAGGCCTGCTCGGTATCGCTGAAGTGGGGCTGGTTGACATAGAGCGACCCCTGATCGAGATAGCGAGCCAGATCGGTATAGATAGTACCGGCGGGCATATGACGGATCAGGGTGTCCACCAGATTGGCCAACTCAGGCTGATCGCGCATCATCAGGCGATAGCTGATGATCCGATCCTCACCAAACAGGCGGCGCAGGCGCAACCCATCGGCAGGAAACTCGCGCATCAGATAGCGCAGTTGCAGATAGTCCCCCAGATAGGCATCACCCTTGCCACTCTGCAGCGCGTCGTAGACCTTCTCTCCGCTTTTTAGGGAAATAATGCGTGCCTGGGGATAGAGCTCGTGCAGCAGGCGGGCAGAGTCTGCCACCGAGTAGACCAGAAAGCGGGCCTGTTTGAGATTTTCACCCTTGTAGAGGATGGCGGCATCGGTCTCCATCATCGGACGACTTAACCGCATGCCCTCCACGGCCTTCTTGCGGGTTCCGACATAGGGAATGATGTCGCAGTCACCCTCTGCGAGCCCATTGCGCAATGTCTGCCAATCGGGCAGCTCTTTGAGCACAAGCGGAATCGGGAACAGCTCCTGCAACCGGGCGAGGCGATCCTTGAGCAGTCCCCCCTCGGCCATCAGGTATGGTGGAGGAAGCGTCGCAGGATAGCAGAGCGAAAGCTGACTCAGTGAATTTACATAAGCTTGGGTCGCCGGCGCCAACGGCAGCACTGTTGTCTGCAAAGGCTTGGCGTGCAATGGCAGTGCCAGCACGGCACCCAGAAGAAAAACGGGGAATTTGGTCATCTGAAAACAAAAGCCAGGCATCTGCCTGGCTTTTTATCACTCGTTGGGTTCAACATTTTCTACCCTGGCCTTGAGCTTCTGGCCAGGCCGGAAGGTCACCACGCGGCGGGCGCTGATCGGAATATCCTCGCCCGTCTTGGGGTTGCGTCCGGGACGCTGATTCTTCTCACGAAGGTCAAAGTTACCGAAGCCTGAAATCTTGACTTGTTCACCACGCTCAAGCGCCTGTCGGATTTCCTCAAAGAAGGCTTCCACCATATCTTTGGCTTCACGCTTGCTCATCCCGAGCTGGGTGAACAGGTGCTCTGCAATGTCGGCTTTGGTAAGCGCCATAGATCAATCCCTCAAGGATGCATTCAACTCTTCACCAAGGGCCCGCACGACATTGTCTACGGTCTCGGCAATCTCTTTCTCCTCCAGGGTGCGCTGGGTGTCTTGCAATACAAGACTGATGGCCAGGCTCTTCTTGTCCTCTGCCATACCAGCACCCTGGTATACGTCAAACAAGTTTATTCCAACTACCTGATTTCCGCCAACTTTTTTAATTACCGCAAGCACATCACCTGCCAGAACCTGACGATCGACCACGACGGCGATGTCGCGACGGTTCGCCGGGAACTTGGAAACTTCGGCTGCAACCGGCACCTTGGCCGGGGTCAGCTTGTCCAGCTCCAGCTCAAACATCACCGCGCGGCTCTTGAGGCCCAGCTTCTTCTCGAGGCTCGGGTGGATCACGCCGATGTGGCCGATGATCTCGCCATTACGCAGGATGGCTGCGCTCTGGCCCGGGTGCAGGGCGCTGTGCTCGGTGCGCTCGAAGGTAAAGGTGGCCCCTTCGGCGGTCAAGTCCAGCACCGCTTCCAGATCCCCTTTCAAATCAAAGAAGTCGGCTGCACGGGTTTTGATATCCCAGTGCTCGTCGCTCTGGTTGCCAGTGATGATACCGGCCAGCATCGGCTCCTGACGGATGCCGTTCTCGGCGCTTTCATCCTTGATGAAACGCAGACCCTGCTCGAACAGACGCACGCGCGGCTGCTGACGGTTCTGGTTGTAAACGACGGCCTGCACCAGACCCGGGAACAGAGAGACACGCATGGCGGACATCTCGACCGAGATCGGGTTCGGCAGCACGATGGCATCGCTCTGCGGGAACAGGGTTTGCTGGGTCTTGGGATCAACGAAGCTGTAGGTGATCGCTTCCTGGAAACCGCGGTCAACCAGCAGGTCGCGCACGCGCTTCAGGGTCACCTGCCCTTCTGCCTGCTCCACCATCGCCAGAGAGGCTGCGGGTTTCAGGTTCGGGATGTTGTTGTAGCCGTAGATGCGAGCCACTTCCTCGATGAGGTCTTCCTCGATGGCGATATCGAAACGCCAGGAGGGTGCCAGCGCAGTCCAACCGTCAGCATCCACAGTGACCTGCATGCCAAGGCGAGTCAGGATCTCGACCACCTGAGCATCCGCCACGCTGATACCGATCACCTTGTCGAGCTTGCTGCGACGCAGCTTGATGGGGGCCGCTTTCGGCAGATGGGCATCGGATTTGACCTCTATGACCGGACCCGCTTCGCCGCCGCAGATGTCCAGCAGCAGGCGAGTTGCACGGTCCATCACCTTGGCTTGCAGCTGCGGATCCACCCCGCGCTCGAAGCGGTGGGAGGAGTCGGTGTGCAGACCGTAAGCACGAGCACGGCCAGTGATGGAGAGCGGCGCAAAGAAGGCGCACTCCAGCAGGATGTCGGTAGTGGTCTCGGATACACCGGTGCGGTTGCCACCGAAGATACCGGCCATGCAGGCAGGACCTTTGGCATCGGCAATCACCAAGGTGGTCTCTTTGAGCTTCACTTCGTTGCCGTCGAGCAGGGTCATCGGCTCGTCAGCGTGGGCACGACGTACCACCAGTTCCCCTTCCAGGGTAGCCAGATCGAAGGCGTGCATCGGCTGACCGTATTCCAGCAGCAGATAGTTGGTGATGTCGACGATGGCGTCGATGGAGCGAATGCCGCCACGGCGCAGCTTCTCTTGCATCCAGAGCGGACTCTGGGCCTGCAGGTTAAGCCCCTTGATAACGCGCCCCAGATAACGGGGGCAATCGGCTGGCGCTTCAACCCGGATCGGGAAAGTTGCATCAATGGTGGCCACAACCGGTGCCCAGGTCGGCTCGACCACGTCCACGCTGTTGAGCACACCAATTTCACGGGCCAGACCAGCAATACCGAGGCAGTCGGCACGGTTCGGGGTCAGATCCACGTCGATGGAGACGTCGTTCAGATTGAGGTAGTCGCGAATATCGGTACCGATGGGGGCATCGGCCGGCAGCTCGATGATGCCATCGGCTTCAACGTCGATACCCAGCTCGCTGAAAGAGCAGAGCATGCCGTGAGACGGCTGGCCGCGTAGTTTAGCTTTCTTGATGGTGAAATCACCCGGCAGAGTCGCCCCTACTTTGGCCACGCACACTTTCAGGCCCTGACGGCAGTTTGGCGCGCCGCAGACGATGTCCAGCAGCTCGGCTTCACCCACGTTGACCTTGGTCACCCGCAGTTTGTCGGCGTCAGGATGCTGGGCGCACTCGACCACTTCACCCACGACCACATTGTTGAACTGGCCAGCCACCGCTTCCACGGCGTCCACTTCCAGACCGGCCATGGTGATCTGCTCGGCCAGTGCATTGTCACTCAACTCGGTGCGGACCCACTCCATCACCCAGGATTTACTGAATTTCATGTTCTCTCGCCCTTACTTGAACTGCTTGAGAAAGCGCAGGTCGTTTTCGAAGAAGGCACGCAGGTCGTTGACCCCGTAACGCAGCATGGTCAGGCGCTCAACGCCCATGCCGAAGGCAAAACCGGAGTATTTTTCCGGATCGATGCCGACCGAACGCAGCACGTTCGGGTGCACCATGCCGCAGCCCAGCACTTCCAGCCACTTGCCGTTCTTGCCCATCACGTCGACTTCGGCGCTCGGCTCGGTGAACGGGAAGTAGGAAGGACGGAAGCGAATGGTCAGGTCTTCCTCGAAGTAGTTGCGCAGGAAGTCGTGCAGGATGCCCTTCAGCTCGGTAAAGCTGGCATGCTCGTCAACCAGCAGACCTTCAACCTGATGGAACATCGGGGTGTGGGTCATATCGTAGTCGTTACGATAAACGCGGCCCGGTGCAATGATGCGGATCGGCGGCTGCTGATGTTCCATGGTGCGGATCTGCACGCCCGAGGTGTGGGTACGCAGCATCAGATCAGGATTGAAGTAGAAGGTATCGTGATCGGTACGCGCCGGGTGATGAGCCGGAATGTTCAGCGCATCGAAGTTGTGGAAGCCATCTTCAATCTCGGGACCACGGGCAACCTTGAAGCCCATCTCGCCAAACAGGCGCTCGATGCGCTCTATGGTGCGGGTTACAGGATGCAGACCGCCATTCTCGATGCGGCGACCCGGCAGGCTGACGTCGATAGTCTCGGCAGCCAGCTTCTGGTTCAGCACGGCGACTTCGAGCGCTTCACGACGCTCGTTCAGCACATCCTGAACCTGCTGTTTGGCCTGGTTGATCACGGCGCCCGCGGCGGGACGCTCTTCGGCAGACAAGGCACCCAGGCCCTTCATCTGCTCGGTAAAAAAGCCCTTTTTACCCAGATATTTGACCCGGATTTCGTCGAGGGTCGCGATATCGCTCACGCCCTCAATTTCGGCTCTGGCTTGGCCGACTACTTCTTCAAGCTGTTGCATGTCTTCCTCGTCACCACTCCCGGTACAGGAGCCTTTAGGCTAAATAAGGTCAAGAGGGGAATAATACAAAAAAAGCCCCTTCGCTGACCATAGCTAAGGTGGGCTTTTCTCCCTACAAATCATTTTGTTATATCAAGCGAGTCTCATTGGCTTACCGCCACTATTAAAATAGTGAAAGGAGCATCATGTTTGTTGGCATATGAACTATTTATAGAATTAGTGTTCTTGCACATATCTCTTTGTGTGGAGAAATCTGCAACCCATGTAAAACTGTGGACAAAACGTGGACGGGAGAAAGGAAAACGTGGTGTAAAACCGTGAATAACAGATACAAAAAAGGAGGCCCGAGCCTCCTTTATTTTTTATAACAGAGCTGGATTAGACCAGAGCTGCTTTAGCTTTTTCAACCAGGGCGGTGAAAGCCAGCTTGTCGTGAACAGCGATATCGGACAGGATCTTGCGATCGATCTCGATAGAAGCCTTCTTCAGACCGTTGATCAGACGGCTGTAGGACAGACCGTTCTGACGGGCTGCAGCGTTGATACGCGCAATCCACAGCTGACGAAACTGACGCTTTTTCTGGCGACGGTCACGGTAGGCATACTGACCAGCTTTGGTTACCGCTTGTACCGCTACGCGGTAAACACGGGAACGGGCGCCGTAGTAACCTTTGGCGGCTTTCATTACTTTCTTGTGACGAGCTCGAGCAGTCACACCACGTTTAACTCTTGGCATTTTTCACATCCCCCCTTATGCGTACGGCAGACAAGCGACAACACGTTTGTGGTCGGCAGCAGAAACCATGAATTTCGGCCCCAGCTGACGCTTACGCTTGCTGCTCTTCTTGGTCAGGATGTGACGCAGGTGGTTGTGCTTGCACTTGAAGCGACCCGAGCCAGTCTTTTTGAAGCGCTTTGCAGCACCCCGGTTGGTTTTCATCTTCGGCATTTCATACTCCGCATTGTGAGTGACAACAAAATCGCAAGGCGAACCAACTCATGGGGCTTGCCCCATGAGTCAATTTCTTGTGGGCCTTAAGATTTCTTCTTAGGTGCGAGGACCATCACAGCTTGACGGCCTTCGACTTTCGGGAACGACTCGACTACGGCCAACTCTTCCAGATCGTTCTTGACGCGCTCCAGAACCTTGATACCAAGATCCTGGTGGGCCATTTCACGACCACGGAAGCGCAGGGTGACCTTAGCCTTGTCCCCGTCTTCCAGAAAGCGAACCAGGTTGCGTAGTTTTACCTGATAGTCGCCTTCGTCAGTGCCAGGACGGAATTTGATTTCCTTGACCTGGACGACTTTCTGCTTTTTCTTCTGTTCTTTGGTGGTTTTGCTCTTTTCGTAGAGGAATTTGCCGTAATCCATGATCCGGCAAACGGGCGGCTCGGCGTTCGGACTGATCTCGACCAGATCCACTTCGGCCTCTGCGGCCAAGTTCAGTGCTTCCTGGATAGATACGATGCCAAGAGCTTCGCCATCCAGACCAGCCAAACGAACTTCTTTCAGACGGATCTCTTCATTGATCCGGTGAGCGCGGGCTTGCGGTTGCTTGCCCAGTTTTTTTCCGCCTTTTATAGCTTATTCCTCCACTTTCTTTTGTCCGCGGGTCTGAACTTCCTGGGTCAGCAGAGCGATGAACTCTTCAACAGGATAAGTGCCCAGGTCAGCCCCTTTACGAGTCCGTACTGCAATCTTACCGGCTTCAACTTCTTTATCACCGCAGACCAGCATGAAAGGTACTCGCTTCAAAGTATGCTCGCGGATTTTAAAGCCAATCTTCTCATTTCTCAAGTCCGCTTTTGCGCGAAGGCCCGCATCATTCAATGCTTTGGCTACTTTCACCGCATAATCGGCCTGATTGTCCGTGATATTCATGACCACAGCCTGAGTCGGTGCCAACCAGGTCGGGAACAGACCGGCGTACTCTTCAGTCAGAATACCGATGAAGCGCTCGATAGAACCCAGGATGGCCCGGTGGATCATCACAGGTACATGGCGATCGTTGTTTTCGCCCACATAAGTGGCACCCAGACGACCAGGCAGGGCAAAGTCGAGCTGCACGGTACCACATTGCCACGCACGATCAAGGCAATCGTGCAGGGTAAATTCAATTTTGGGACCGTAGAACGCCCCTTCACCCGGCTGCAGATCGTACTTCAGACCGTTGAGCTCCAGCGCTTCGGCCAGCGCTTTCTCGGCGCGATCCCACATCTCGTCAGAGCCGATACGCTGCTCGGGACGAGTGGAGAGCTTGACCACGATGTTCTCGAAGCCAAAGGTACCGTAGACGTCATAGACCATACGAATACAGCCGGAGACCTCTTCCATGATCTGCTCTTCGGTACAGAAGATGTGAGCGTCATCCTGAGTGAAACCGCGCACCCGCATCAGACCGTGCAGGGAACCGGACGGCTCGTTGCGGTGGCAGGAACCAAACTCGGCCATACGCAGCGGCAAATCACGGTAGGACTTCAGACCCTGGTTGAAAATCTGGACGTGACCCGGGCAGTTCATCGGCTTGATGGCGTACTCGCGGTTTTCGGACTGGGTGGTGAACATGGCCTGGGCATACTTCTCCCAGTGACCTGAACGCTCCCACAGGACGCGGTCCATCATGAACGGACCTTTCACTTCCTGATAGTCGTACTCTTTGAGCTTGCCGCGGATAAAGGTTTCCAGCTCACGGAAGATGGTCCAGCCATCGTTGTGCCAGAACACCATACCGGGTGCTTCTTCCTGCATGTGATACAGGTCGAGCTGTTTGCCGATCTTGCGGTGGTCGCGCTTGGCGGCCTCTTCCAGACGCTGCAGATAGGCCTTGAGTTGCTTCTTGTCAGCCCAGGCGGTACCGTAGATACGCTGCAGCATCTTGTTGTTGGAGTCGCCACGCCAGTAGGCGCCGGACATCTTCAGCAACTTGAAGTGGTGGCAGTGACGCATGTTGGGCACGTGCGGGCCGCGACACATGTCGATGTACTCTTCGTGATGATAGAGACCTGGCTGGTCATCACGGGCAATGTTCTGATCCAGGATTTCGACCTTGTAGGTCTCGCCACGGGCAGCGAACACGTCGCGCGCTTCCTGCCAGGAGACCTTTTTCTTGATAACGTCGTAATCCTTGGCTACCAGCGCCAGCATGCGCTCTTCCAGGGCAGCCAGATCTTCATCGGTCAGGGTACGGTCAAGATCAACGTCATAGTAGAAGCCGTTGTCGATGACAGGACCGATGGCCATCTTGGTCTGGGGCCAAAGTTGCTTGATAGCATGACCCAGCAAGTGGGCGCAG
The DNA here is from genome assembly GCF_054052385.1 of Aeromonas sp. 25-AL00135. Taxonomy (NCBI): domain Bacteria; kingdom Pseudomonadati; phylum Pseudomonadota; class Gammaproteobacteria; order Aeromonadales; family Aeromonadaceae; genus Aeromonas; species Aeromonas sp. 25-AL00135. Next base: position 30,624 of record NZ_JBSTYQ010000006.1, read on the forward strand.
GAGTGGCGCAGGATGTCCAGACCTTCTTCGTCTTTGGCGGTGATAATGGCCAGCGCAGCATCGGCTTCGATCAGCTCGCACGCATCTACCAGTTCACCGTTTACCCGACCGGCAATGCACGCCTTGGCGAGACCGGGACCGATGTCCGCAGCCACATCCATGACGGAAACAGAGTGGGCAAATTGACGTTGGCTGCCGTCAGGCAGAGTAATGATTGGCATTATGTGTTTCCTTATACAGTGGTGACCCCTACCAAAGGTCACATGCGGGATGGAAAAGAGATTCAAATAAGGTGATGTTTTGGTTCTCCACAGCACTTTGCGAAGACGGCCTGACACGTAAACCACATGTCTAACGTGACAAACCAAGCCAAAACGGCCCCATGCTACCAGAAGTCGGGCGTGCTGTATCGGATTTGCAGATATTTTCTACAGTCAAATGAGTCGTCTGCCGACTATTCGCCAAGCAGGGATTGCCAGTTGAAGTCAAAGTCACTGCTCCCCTCTTCTGCCAGCGCCAGCTCTTGCAGCACCTGAAGCGCCAGCTTGTTGCCCTTTTGTGCTGCCTGATAGAGCCACTGTTTCGCCTGAGGCAGATCGACCCTGCCGCTGACCCCCATCAGATGAAGGACGCCGACTTTCAGCATGGCCGGGACGTCACCGTTACGGGCGGCCTGATCCATCCAGTGAAAGGCTTGGCGCAGATCTCGCTCTACCCCAACACCACGCAGATAGAGCTCTGCCAGCCGGTATTGGCCGAAGGCATCCCCCGCCTGCGCCGACTGCAGATAGAAGCTGATGGCCTGATGGATATCCTGCTCGCTCCCCTGCCCCACCTCATGGCTCCAGCCCATCAAGGCTTGCGCCCGGGGTTGCCCCTGCGCCGCCAGTGGCAACCAGATCCGGGTCGCCTCATCGAAGTGACCGGTACGCCAGGCACGGTTGGCAGCAGCCATCTCCTGCTCGGTGGAGAGCGGAAGCAGACGCCAGATAACAAGGGCAAGCAGACCGATAAACAACCAGCGGGAAGTGGTGGGTCTCATGATGATTTCCGTGATCCAGTTCTCATTTCGTCTATGTAAACGAAATGTAGCTTTGCGATCAAGCAAGAGAGCCCTACGACAACCCTTTTTGCACCCGCTCGATCAGCAGTTGTTGTCATTTATCCGGGGCCCCTGCAAAATAACTGTATGTATAAACAGTATCGGTGCACACCATGGCAGGACGAGGCAGCCCCCACAATATCGATCACCGTTTTAGCGGCCCCCTTGTCGAAGCGGTCGATGACGGCTGGCAATCGTCCGATTGGGATGCCACCTTCACTCCTTCTGTGCCTGGCACCGAGGTACGGGAGATCGATGCACGCAGCATCATCAGCTACAACAGCTCGCCGGATGTCCCCTTTGGGCGCTCCATCAACCCTTATCAGGGGTGCGAACATGGCTGCATCTACTGCTATGCCAGACCCAGCCATGCCTATCTGGAGCTCTCCCCCGGTCTCGATTTCGAGAGCAAGCTGTTTGCCAAACGCAATGCAGCCGACCTGCTGCGCCGGGAGTTTGCCAAACCTGCCTATCAGCCACAGACCATTTTCATTGGCGCCAATACCGACCCCTATCAACCCATCGAGCAGCGCTATCGCCTCACTCGGCAGTTGCTGGAGGTGATGCTGGCCCACCGCCATCCGGTCGGGCTCATTACCAAGAGCGCCATGATCTTGCGCGACCTCGATCTGTTGACCGAGCTGGCCAGAGAGAGACTGTGTCAGGTGATGGTGTCGGTGACGACCTTGAACGAAACCCTGCGCCGACAGCTGGAGCCCCGCGCCAGCACAGGTGCAGGCCGCTTGAAAGTGATCGAGAAGCTGGCCAACGCTGGCGTGCAGGTGGGGGTACTGGCCGCCCCCATGATCCCGCGGCTCAATGAACCGGAGCTGGAGCAGATCATCAAATCGGCCGCCGAGGCTGGCGCCAGTTGCGCCGATTACATCCTGCTGCGCCTGCCCCACGAGCTGGCGCCGCTATTTGGTGACTGGCTCGATACCCACTATCCGGGCCAGAAGGAGGCTATTTTGAATCAGTTGCGAGCCAGCCGCGGTGGCGGGCTCAACAGTACCGCCTTCGGTACCCGCATGCGCGGTGAGGGGCACTTTGCCGATCTGCTGGCCCAGCGCTTTCGCCTTATCAGCAAGCGCCTCGATCTGGGCAAACGTCATATTCAGCTCAGGCTGGATGGGTTTATCCGCCCCGGGGAGCAGCTGTCGCTCTTCTAATCCCCCTGCTCACGCCCTTCACACATCAGGCGTGCCAAGAGAGGTTGAGAGGAAGGCCTGCCGCAACACATCCTGTGGAAACCCCGCTTTTCAGAATTTTCCAACGAAGTAGCCATGTCACGACAGGATCGCGCTATCCGGTAAAGACCGTGCTAACACCTTAACCTGCGCGCTGATCCCGCCCCTGTTGCACCATTTCAACCGGCAGCCGCGAGGGTTCATGGGCCACTTCGTGCTCATCCTCTTCATACTGCGGCACCTCTGACTCGCTCCATACCCGGCTCCACCAAATTTCCCACGTGATCCAACTGGTCATATGCAGCTCCTGACGGTGAAGGTGATGGCAACAACGCACCACTCGCCCGGCAGGATAGCGACTAGGAATGACAGGGAAATGACAAAAAAATCACTTGTAAAAAGGCAACTGGCGGTGGCGAGGAAAAGCCGAAACAGTTCACATATTCGGCGAAATCACTCTGAAAGCGGTCACAAATCTGCTGGTTGTGGATTGCAGCTCACTCTGTTCCCGCCAAAGCTGGGTTGCCCATTCAGGCATCTATAAAAACAGGGACACAATAATGAAACACACAGCGGGAATATGGGCGATCGCAGGCATGCTGATCGCCCCCTTGGCGCACGCCGACGTCATACTGCACGCCTTCAACTGGAAGTACAGTGAAGTGACCGCCAAAGCCGACCTTATCAAGTCGGCCGGTTACAAACAGGTACTCATCTCGCCGCCTCTCAAGTCATCAGGCAACGAGTGGTGGGCTCGTTACCAGCCGCAGGATCTGCGTCTTGTCGACTCACCCCTTGGCAACAAGCAGGATCTCGAGCAGCTGATCGCCGCCATGAAGGCGCGGGGGATCGGCGTCTACGCCGACGTGGTACTCAACCACATGGCCAATGAGAGCTGGAAACGCCAGGACCTCAACTATCCCGGCAACGAGCTGCTGCAAAGCTACGCCAGCAACCCGGCCTATTTCGAGCGCCAGAAACTGTTTGGCGATCTGGGGCAAAACTTCCTCTCCGGTCAGGATTTTCATCCCGAAGGGTGCATCAGTGACTGGAGCGATCCGGGTCATGTCCAGTATTGGCGACTCTGTGGCGGTGCCGGTGACAAGGGGCTGCCGGATCTGGATCCCAACAACTGGGTGGTTAGCCAGCAACAGGCCTACCTCAAGGCGCTCAAGGGGATGGGGATCAAGGGTTTTCGGGTCGATGCGGTCAAACACATGAGCGATTACCAGATCAATGCCGTGTTCACCCCCGAGATCAAACAGGGGATGCACGTGTTTGGCGAGGTGATCACCACAGGGGGCGCAGGCAGCACCGATTACGAGCGCTTCCTCAAACCCTACCTCGACAGCAGCGGCCAGGGAGCCTATGACTTTCCGCTGTTTGCCTCCCTGCGCGGCGCGCTGGGGTATGGCGGCAGCATGAACCTGCTGGCGGATCCGGGCGCCTACGGTCAGGCGCTACCGGGCAGTCGCGCCGTCACCTTTGCCGTGACCCACGACATCCCCACCAACGACGGCTTCCGCTATCAGATCTTAAGCCAGACTGACGAGAAGCTGGCCTATGCCTACCTGCTCGGCCGCGATGGTGGCTCGCCGCTGGTCTATTCGGATCACGGCGAGACCCAGGCCAAGGATGGACTGCGCTGGCAGGATTACTACCAGCGCGCCGATCTCAAGGGGATGATCCGCTTCCACAATGCGGTGCAGGGTCAACCGATGCAGTTGATCGGCAGCGGTGACTGCTTCGTGCTGTTCAAACGGGGCAAACAGGGGCTGGTCGGTATCAACAAGTGCGACTATGAGCAGGAGTATTGGCTCGATACCGCCAGGTTCGAGATGAACTGGTATCGCAACTATCGTGACGTGCTCGACCAAGGTGCCGTGGTCAACGTGCAGAGCCAGTGGGTACGGGTCGCCATTCCCGCCCGCAGCGCCAGAATGTGGCTGCTGGAATGAGCAGGCCAGCACCCTGCCCTACTTTCATCTGCCTGTCATAAAAAGCAGACAAATAAAAAGAGCGACCATCAGGGTCGCTCTTTTTGCTCAGAGACGTTGCTCGGGTAACAGGTGACGATTACTCGTCGCCCGCTTCCCCAGCATCGACCGCATCAGTGCCGGTCGCGGTATCGGTACCTTCAGATACCTCACCGTCAACGGCCAAAGCGTCGTTCTCGTCTTCGTCGCTCTCGGCGATGCGCTGCAGGCCAACCACGGTCTCGTCTTCACCGGTACGGATCAGACGGACACCGCCGGTGTTACGGCCAATGACACTCACCTCGGCAACACGGGTACGCACCAGAGTACCGCCGTTGGTGATCAGCATGATCTGGTCGGTATCTTCGACCTGGATCGCATCGATCACCTTGCCATTACGCTCATCCACCTTGATGGAGATAACGCCCTGGGTACCACGGCTCTTGGTCGGGTATTCGGCCAACGCAGTCCGCTTGCCGTAACCGTTCTCGGTGGCGGTGAGGATGGCACCTTCGCCGCGCGGAACGATGAGAGAAACCACCTTGTCACCGGCGCCCAGCTTGATGCCGCGTACACCGGCGGCGGTACGACCCATCGGACGCACGCCCTTGAAGGTACCCTTGCTTTCGGTGCCTTCGCCGTTGTCGCTGCCATCATCGTCATTGCCGGCATCGTCGTCGGTTTCAACGTCATCGCTGACATCGGCATCGGCGCGACCGCGGCCTTCCGCGAAGCGAACGACTTTACCTGCATCGGAGAAGAGCATGATCTCGTTGCTGCCGTCGGTGATATCCACCCCGATCAGCTCATCACCCTCTTTGAGGTTGATGGCGCGGATACCGGAGGAGAGCGGACGGCTGAAGTCTGAGAGGCTGGTCTTCTTCACGGTACCGTTGGCGGTAGCGAAGAAGACATACTTCTCGGCGTCATATTCCTTCACCGGCAGGATAGCGGTGATACGCTCACCCTCTTCCAGCGGCAGCAGGTTGATGATCGGACGACCACGGGCGCCACGGGACGCCTCCGGCAGCTGGTAAACCTTGAGCCAGTAGACCTTGCCACGGGTGGAGAAGCACAGAATGGTGTCGTGGGTGTTGGCCACCAGCAGACGCTCCACAAAGTCCTCTTCCTTGATCCGGGTGGCCGACTTGCCACGACCACCACGGCGCTGGGCCTCGTAGTCGGAGAGCGGCTGATACTTCACATAGCCCTGGTGAGACAGGGTAACCACCACGTCTTCCGGGGTGATCAGATCTTCGATGTTGATCTCGGCACTGGACATGCTGATCTCGGTACGACGCTCGTCGCCATACTGCTCACGCACAGCCAGCAGTTCATCACGGATCACTTCCATCAGACGAGCCGGGCTCGCCAGGATGTGCAGCAGCTCGGCGATGAGATCCAGCAGAGATTGGTACTCTTCCAGGATCTTCTCGTGCTCGAGGCCGGTCAGCTTGTGCAGACGCAGGTCAAGGATGGCCTGGGCTTGCTGTTCGGTCAGGAAGTATTGACCTTCACGGATACCGAACTCGGGCTCCAGCCACTCTGGCCGTGCCGCGTCGTCGCCCGCTTTTTCCAGCATGGCGGCCACGTTGCCGAGTTCCCAGCCCTTGGCAACCAGGCCCGCTTTCGCGTCGGCCGGGGTCGCGCTGTGACGGATCAGCTCGATGATGGGATCAATGTTGGCCAGCGCAACCGCCAGACCTTCCAAAATGTGCGCCCGATCCCGCGCCTTGCGCAGTTCGAACACGGTCCGGCGAGTCACCACTTCACGGCGGTGCAGCAGGAACGCATCCAGGATCTCTTTAAGGTTCATCACCTTGGGCTGGTTGTTATCGAGCGCCACCATGTTGATGCCGAACGTGGTCTGCATCTGGGTGTGCTTGTAGAGATTGTTCAGCACAATCTCGCCGGACTCGCCGCGCTTGATCTCGATAACGATGCGCATGCCGTCTTTGTCAGACTCATCGCGCAGGGCACTGATGCCCTCGATCTTCTTCTCTTTGACCAGCTCGGCGATCTTCTCGATCAGTCGAGCCTTGTTCACCTGATAGGGGATCTCGTGAACGATAATGGTCTCGCGACTGGTCTTCTCGTCCACTTCCACTTCAGCTTTGGCCCGCACATAGATGGAGCCACGACCGGTACGGTACGCCTGCACGATGCCGGAACGACCGTTGATAATGCCGCCAGTGGGGAAATCCGGGCCGGTGATGTAGGTCATCAGCTCGTCAATGGTGAGGTCGCCGTTTTCGATCAGCGCCAGACAGCCATTGACAATCTCGGTGAGGTTGTGAGGCGGAATGTTGGTCGCCATGCCCACCGCGATACCGGAGGAGCCGTTGACCAGCAGGTTGGGAACCTTGGTAGGCATGACCGCCGGGATCATCTCGGTGCCGTCATAGTTCGGCACCCAGTCCACGGTCTCTTTGTCCAGATCGGCCAGCAGCTCGTGGGAGATGCGGGCCATCCGCACTTCGGTATAACGCATCGCCGCGGCGCTGTCGCCGTCGACTGAACCGAAGTTGCCCTGACCATCGACCAGCATGTAACGCATGGAGAAATCCTGCGCCATCCGGACAATGGTGTCATACACAGCGCTATCGCCGTGCGGGTGATATTTACCGATTACGTCACCGACCACACGGGCCGATTTTTTATAGGGCTTGTTCCAGTCGTTCCCCAACTCGTTCATAGCAAACAGAACGCGGCGGTGAACCGGTTTCAAGCCATCACGCACATCCGGCAGAGCTCGTCCTACGATCACGCTCATGGCGTAATCAAGATAGGAACTCTTGAGCTCTTCTTCGATGTTGACCGGCGTGATCTCTCTGGCCAGATCGCTCATAGAAAGCCTTATCCCTAATTAGTTGTTCTTTGGCTTAAACAGCGCGACATGGTAACACACTGAGCCAAATACCTTAAGCCACAAATCGGGTATCAGATCGGGCTGGTGTGACAAAGTCCGTCCGTTATAATGCCCGCCAGGACAATAGATTGCGCCCATAACTCAGAAGCGGGCGCCCTGCCACAGGATCTTCGAAAAATGAACAGTGATGCCAATGTCGATCTGACAGAAATCGCCAAGTTTGAAGCCATCGCCTCCCGCTGGTGGGACATGGAAGGTGAATTCAAACCCCTGCATCAAATCAATCCGGTACGCCTTGACTGGATCACCGACAAAAGTGGCGGTCTGTTTGGCAAGCGCATTCTCGATATAGGATGTGGTGGTGGCATTCTCTCCGAGAGCATGGCCCGCCGTGGCGCCAGGGTCACCGGCATCGACATGGGCAAGGAGCCCCTCGGCGTCGCCCGCTTGCACGCTCTGGAGCAGGGTGTCGAGCTCGAGTACCGCCAGATCACCGCCGAAGCCCATGCCGCCGAAGTACCGGGCCAGTATGACGTGGTCACCTGCATGGAGATGCTGGAGCATGTGCCGGACCCCGCCTCCGTGCTGCGCGCCATCGCGACTTTGGTACGCCCGGGCGGCCGGGTGTTCGTCTCCACCATCAACCGCAACCCCAAATCCTATCTGATGATGATCATCGGGGCCGAATACCTGATGAAGATGGTGCCCAAGGGTACCCACGATCACAAAAAATTCATCACCCCGGCCGAACTGTGTCGCATGGGTGAAGCGGCTGGCCTGCTGGTGCGGGACATGAGCGGCGTCCACTACGCCCCCCTCACCAACCAGTTCAAGCTCGGCAAAAATGTCGACGTCAACTATATGGTGGAGTTTGTCCGCCCGGAGCACGGTTGATGAGCGCCTCTCACCCTCTGCCCCTGCGCTGTGTGCTGTTCGATCTGGATGGCACCCTGCTCGACACAGCCCCGGATCTGGGGGCCGCCGTCAACCATGTACTGATAAACGAAGGCTTTGCGCCGCTCTCTGACGACATCATTCGTCAGACCACCTCCCACGGGGCGCTCGGGCTGCTGAAAGCGGGCCTTGGCGACGAACTGCTTGAGGAGCTGGGGGCCACGCGCCTGCGCAATGCCCTGCTCGACTACTACGCGGCCAATCTCTGCGTCGGTACCCGCCCCTATGAGGGAATGGTGGATCTTATCGAGTGGCTCGACAAGAAACAGCTCCCCTGGGGCATCGTCACCAACAAGCCGGGCTTTCTCACCGAGCCGCTGCTGGCGGCCCTGCCAGAGCTTGCCAGTTGCGGCGTCACCGTCAGCGCCGACACCCTGCCAGTACGCAAGCCCGACCCCGCCCCCATGTTCTTTGCCTGCGAGAAGCTGGGGGTCGAGGCGGCTCACTGCCTCTATGTGGGGGATCATGTACGGGATATCGAAGCGGGCCGAAATGCTGGCATGCGCACCGCGGTCGCTGGCTGGGGCTATCTCAATGATGAGGAAGATCCCGCCCAGTGGGGCGCCGATCTGCAGTTTGATACCGTGCAGGCCCTGCACCACTGGCTGCGCTATGAGTTGACGGCCAAAGCGTAACGCGCAGCCTTACCGGCTGACATGCGATAACGGGGCGAAGAGACTCTCCGCCCCTTGCATCTCTTCCTTTACGCTCCCGCGTCCTGCGCCACCATCACGCCTCTATTCTGCGCCACCATCACGCCTCTATTCATAGATAATAAAGGCAGCTTTCTGTCTATTGGATACCCATCTGACAAGCTCACAGCCGTCACAAAGCGGCCACAAACCACCGTCATCTGATGCAAAGCCCTTGCCACGCTGAGCCCGCGGCTGCGACAACTGGACAGCTTTTGACCCTTGTTGCATAAGGGATAATCAGCCGCCGTTTGCTAGTAAAAAGCCCCTCGTTTCGCAAGCAAAAAAAGTTATTTAAATTTTCCATCTTCGATCGGGAGGCTTGCATTTAGCGGAGCGGACGAATGAAAACCCGCTCACTGTGAGCGGTCACTAACTGATGAGGCAAGACTCACAATTTATCCACAGCTCGTCACTTATCCACACATTGCAATGGCGGGCTGACCTCACTATCTTGTAGCTCGAACTTAAAATAACACTACATCTTGTGATTCATCGCACAATCTCTACCCAACTCCCGCACACCACCGGGGCCTGGGTGGCACCATTGTGCGATGGTTTTTCGGGAATCAACTGAAGGTCATCAGCCAATGAACTTGTTTGTGACGAAGCGTAACGGACACAAAGAACCCATCGATCTGGATAAAATTCACCGCGTGCTGGACTGGGCCGCCGAAGGGCTCGACAACGTGTCGGTCTCCCAGGTTGAGCTCAAATCCCACATCCAGTTCTATGACGGTATCCGTACCGCCGACATTCACGAAACCATCATCAAGGCAACGGCTGACCTCATCTCCGAGCAGACTCCGGACTACCAGTACATGGCAGCCCGTCTGGCCATCTTCCACTTGCGCAAGAAGGCCTACGGCCAGTTCGAACCGCCCCACCTCTACCAGCACGTGGCTCGTCTGGTCGACATGGGCAAGTACGACAAGCACCTGCTGGAAGACTACACCCAGACCGAATTCGAAGAGCTGAACACCCATCTGGATCACTGGCGCGACATGGATTTCTCCTACGCGGCAGTCAAACAGCTGGAAGGCAAATATCTGGTCCAGAACCGCGTCACCGGCGAGATCTACGAGAGCCCGCAGTTCCTTTACATCCTGGTAGCGGCCTGCCTCTTCTCCAAGTATCCGAAAGATACCCGTCTGGACTACATCAAGCGCTTCTATGATGCGGTCTCGACCTTCAAGATCTCCCTGCCGACCCCGATCATGAGCGGCGTACGCACCCCGACCCGTCAGTTCAGCTCCTGCGTACTGATCGAGTGCGATGACAGCCTGGACTCCATCAACGCCACCGCCAGCTCCATCGTGCGTTACGTTTCCCAGCGCGCCGGTATCGGCATCAACGCTGGGCGCATCCGCGGTCTGGGCAGCCCTATCCGTGGCGGCGAAGCGTTCCACACCGGTTGCATCCCCTTCTACAAATACTTCCAGACTGCCGTGAAGTGCTGCTCCCAGGGCGGCGTGCGCGGCGGTGCGGCCACCCTGTTCTACCCGCTGTGGCACACCGAAGTAGAAAGCCTGCTGGTGCTGAAGAACAACCGCGGCGTGGAAGAGAACCGTGTTCGTCACATGGACTACGGCGTGCAGATCAACAAGCTGATGTACCAGCGCCTCATCAAGGGCGGTGACATCACACTGTTCTCCCCGTCCGATGCGCCGGGTCTGTACGATGCCTTCTTTGCCGATCAGGACAAGTTCGAAGAGCTCTACGTCAAGTACGAGCAGGATCCGGCTATTCGCAAGAAGACCCTGAAAGCGGTAGACCTCTTCTCCCTGATGATGCAGGAGCGTGCCGGTACCGGTCGCATCTACATCCAGAACGTGGATCACTGCAACACCCACAGCCCGTTCGACCCAAGCGTGGCGCCGGTACGCCAGTCCAACCTTTGCCTCGAAATTGCGCTGCCGACCAAGCCGCTCAACAACATCGACGACGAGAGTGGCGAAATCGCCCTGTGCACCCTCTCCGCCTTCAACCTAGGTGCCATCGAGAAGCTGGAAGATCTGGAAGAGATGGCCGATCTGGCCGTGCGCGCCCTCGATGCTCTGCTCGACTATCAGGACTACCCGATTGCCGCCGCCAAGAAGGGCAGCATGGGTCGTCGCACCCTGGGGATCGGCGTCATCAACTACGCCTACTACCTGGCCAAAAATGGTGCCCGCTACTCTGACGGCACTGGTCTGGCACTGACTCACCGCACCTTCGAGGCCATTCAGTACTACCTGCTGAAAGCCTCCGTGCAGTTGGCCCGCGAGTTCGGCCCCTGCCCGCTGTTTGGCGAGACCACTTATGCCCAGGGCATCCTGCCCATCGACACCTACAAGAAGGATCTGGATGCGCTGTGTAACGAGCCGCTGCATCTGGATTGGGAAAGTCTGCGTGAAGAGATCAAGTCAGTGGGCTTGCGCAACTCCACCCTGACCGCCCTGATGCCAAGCGAGACCTCCAGCCAGATCTCCAACGCCACCAACGGTATCGAGCCGCCGCGCGGTCTGGTGTCGGTCAAGGCCTCCAAAGACGGCATTCTCAAACAGGTGGTGCCCGAGTATGATCGCCTGAAAGATCAATACGAATTGCTCTGGAAGCAACCGAGCGTTGACGGCTACCTGCAGCTGGTCGGTATCATGCAAAAGTTTGTGGATCAGGCGATCTCCGCCAACACCAACTACGACCCTGCCCGTTTCGAAGGCAACAAGGTCCCGATGAAACAGCTGCTCAAGGACTTGCTGACCGCCTACAAATACGGCCTCAAGACCCTGTACTATCACAACACCCGTGATGGTGCAGACGATGCCCAGACCGACCTGCAAGATGACGGTTGCGCTGGCGGGGCTTGCAAAATCTAAGTCACGGCAAGAACTGATAACCGGGCGGGAGCATGAAGCTCCCGCTCCCCTGTTTTCTCTATTCACATATTCTGGTAACCATGGCCTATTCAACTTTCTGCCAAACCCAAAACGACCAGCTCAAAGAGCCGATGTTTTTTGGCCAATCGGTCAACGTAGCCCGTTATGATCAACAAAAGCACGAAGTGTTCGAGCGGCTGATCGAGAAGCAGCTCTCCTTCTTCTGGCGCCCGGAAGAGGTGGATGTCTCCCGTGATCGCATCGACTATCAGGCCCTGCCGCCTCACGAGCAGCACATCTTCATCTCCAACCTGAAGTACCAGACTCTGCTGGACTCCATTCAGGGCCGCAGCCCCAACGTGGCGCTGCTGCCGCTGGTCTCCATTCCGGAGCTGGAAACCTGGATTGAGACCTGGGCCTTCTCGGAGACCATCCACTCTCGCTCCTACACCCATATCATCCGCAATATCGTCAACACCCCCGCCCAGGTGTTCGACGACATCGTGACCAACGAGCAGATCTTGAAGCGCGCCGGCTCCATCAGCCACTTCTACGACGACCTGATCGAAGCGACCGCCCTCTACAACCTGCATGGTGAAGGGACCCACACCGTCGCTGGCCGCGAAGTGACCATCACCTTGCGCGAGCTCAAGAAGAAGCTCTATCTCTGCCTGATGAGTGTCAACGCGCTGGAAGCAATTCGCTTCTATGTCAGCTTCGCCTGCTCCTTTGCCTTCGCCGAGCGCGAACTGATGGAAGGCAACGCCAAGATCATCAAGATGATCGCCCGCGACGAAGCGCTGCATCTCACCGGCACCCAGCACATGCTGAACCTGATGCGCACCGGCCAGGATGACCCGGAGATGGCCGAGATCGCCGCCGAGTGCGAACAGGCCTGCTTCGAGATCTTCAAGGAAGCGGCCATTCAGGAGAAAGAGTGGGCCGAGTACCTGTTCCAGGACGGCTCCATGATCGGCCTGAACAAGGACATCCTCTGCCAGTACGTGGAGTACATCACCAACCTGCGCATGAGTGCGGTCGGCCTGCAGCCAGCCTTTGCCGGCACCAAGCAGAACCCGATCCCCTGGATCAACACCTGGCTGTCATCCGACAACGTGCAGGTCGCCCCGCAAGAGGTAGAGGTCAGCTCCTATCTGGTCGGTCAGATCGACAGCGAAGTCAATGCCGACGACCTGGGTGATTTCGAGCTGTGAGTGACGCCACCAACACGCTGACCCCTGCCCCGCACGCACCTGCCGAACAGCATGCGGTCGTGGCACCACGGGTACATACCCGGGATGGTGCCGTGCTGCACGCCCATCCCGGCGAAAGCGTGTTGGAGACCCTGGAGCGCCATGGTCATCATGTGGAGTTCCAGTGTCGCAGCGGCTATTGCGGCGCCTGCCGCACTCCGCTGATGGCTGGCAAGGTGCACTACCCCAATGTGCCGCTGGCATTCGTCGCCCAGGGGGAGTGCCTCCCCTGCTGCTGCAAACCGGTCGGCGCCATCCGGCTGGATATCCAGAAGAGCTGACGCAGCCACAGACTGGCAACTCGCACAAAATAGAAAGCCGCCGGAGCAATCCGGCGGCTTTTTTGTCTCTTCACATTGCCCGGGCGCCCGATGACAGACGCCCAAAGCCTCAGAGGATTACAACCAGGGGGCGGCAGTCGGCCCGTGGTGCAAACCCAACTTCCAGACTCGGCCAAAGTGCTTGTAGTGACCGGCTGCGACACCGGCCTTCTCACCCATACCGTGGTAGAGATCGAGGTGCCCCTTCTTCACCGCCCCGCCCACATCCAGCGCAATCAACAAGCGCAGCTGGTGCTTGCCGGTCCAGTTGCCCTCTTTATCGAGCAGGGGGACTTCGGCGAGGATCGGGGTACCCATCGGCAGCAGGGTCTTGTCGGCGGCAACAGCCGCCAGCGGCAGCAGCGGGATACCGGCGGCGCCGATCACATCATTGGTGGGTCGACGCTCGAAGAAGACATAGGAGGGGTTCTGCTCCACCAGCTCCTTGACGCTCTCCTCCGGCTGTCGGTTGGCCCACTCCTTGATGGCCTTCATCGACATCTGCTCTTTGGGCACTTCACCGCGGTCGATCAGTACCCGACCAATACTCACGTAACCGTGGCCGTTCTTGCCGCTGTAGCCCAGATATTGCAGCCGATCGTCATCCCCGTAGTGGACAAAGCCCGAGCCCTGCACATCCATCAGGAAGTTGTCGATAAGGGATTTGCTGTAACCCAGCTCCAGCCCGCGGTTGGCCAGGGCCCCCTGATGGATCTCGGCCCGGGTCGGACAGCGACCGCCACATTTGGGCATGGCATAGATGGGATATTTGTACTTGGCATCCGGGCGGTGGCGCACTTCCAGCACCGGCGAGTAGTAACCGGTAAACAGCACGTTACCCATGCGATCGGCGCCGCCCAGCTGAGCGAGGCTGATACCGTAACGGGTGATGTCGGCAGGATTGCCGCCGCCCGCCACCCAGCGGGAGAGCTGGTGATAGAGCTCGCCATAACGGCGGGTCATTTTGCCGGAGCGCTGCAATACCAGTCTGCTTTGCGGGCCAAACTTGCTGTAGTCGGCACGCGCACGGCTATTGACCCGCTCCACCCTCACCAGATCCTCTGGCAGGGTCCCGTCCAGATACTGCTTGCCCAGATTTTCCGGCACCTCGCAGTTAAGAAAGCATCTGTTGTCGGTCTGTTTTTTGGGCACTTCTGCTTTGTCAGAGTTGCCCGCACAACCGGCCAGTCCCAGCACTGCGGCGGTCAGCCAGTACGCGTGTTTGTTCATATGTCCTCATATAACGCCAAGAGCCATGCTCGGCGGGGAAGATGCCAAATTTGCAGGGGGAAAGCAAACGACATCAATCACTTGAAGCAGGATTTCTCCAAAGGGGATCCGCTGGGTTATAACAAGGTGACAGGATGTGCGAGGTAATGAATGGAACAGCTCGAAATATTCCCGTTGCAAAGCCCCTGCATCGGGGTCTGCGAAGTGAACAACAAGGGCTACTGCAAGGGGTGCCTGCGCAATCGCGAAGAGCGTTTCAACTGGCTCACTATGACCCCTGCCCAGCAACAAGAGGTGATGCGCCTGTGCCGCAACCGCAAGGCGCGGGTCGACGCCGCCCGCCGCAAGGCACAGGAAGGCGCTCCCAGTGAACTGCAAGCACAGCCCGGCTGGGATTTTTAAACTCAGCCTACCTGCAATCCCCACCTCACAACTCACCTATATCACCGGCAAAACAAAAAGCGGCACGCAGGCCGCTCTTGATTATGACGTGTTGCCGGGTGGCAAGGCTTATGCCGTGGCCAGTTTGGCCTGCTCTTCGCCGCGTTTGAGCATGGCGTAGGAGACACCGGTCAACAGCGAGCCTGCGGCAATGGCCACGATATACATCATAACGTTGCTGATGGCGTGCGGGATAAAGAGCACAAACAGACCACCGTGGGGTGCCATCAGTTCGCAGCCGAACAGCATGGAGAGCGCACCGGTCAGGGCACCGCCGACCATGCAGGCCGGGATGACCCGCATCGGATCCTTGGCGGCAAACGGGATGGCGCCCTCGGAGATAAAGCACAGGCCCAGCACGAAGGAGGCTTTGCCCGCTTCCTGCTCCGCCTTGATGAACTTGGTACGGGCCAGGAAGGTGGCGATCCCCATCCCCAGTGCCGGCACCATACCAGCGGCCATCACCGCAGCCATCGGGGCATAGGTTTTGGAAGCCAGCAGGCCTACCCCGAAGGCGTAAGCCGCCTTGTTGACCGGGCCGCCCATGTCGAAGCACATCATGGCCCCGATGATCACACCCAGCAGCACGGCGTTGGCAGAGCCCATGTTGTTGAGGAACTCGGTCATGGCATTCATGATGCCAGCCACCGGGCCACCCACTACGTAGATCATCACCAGGCCGGTAAAGAGGCTGGCAAAGAGCGGAATGATCAGGATCGGCTTGAGCGCTTCCAGGGTATTCGGCAGACGTACCTTGTCGCTCAGGTACTTGGCACTGTAACCGGCCAGGAAACCGGCCACGATGCCGCCAAGGAAACCGGCACCCAGCGAGCTTGCCAGCATGCCGCCGATCATGCCGGGGGCGAGACCCGGACGGTCAGCGATGGAGTAGGCAATGTAACCGGCCAGCACCGGGATCATCAGGGCAAAGGCTGAGCCACCACCGATCTTCATCAGCGCGGCGGCAAGAGTGCCTTCCACCTTGAACGCTTCAATACCGAACACAAACGAGAGCGCGATGATAAGGCCGCCCGCCACCACCATGGGCAGCATGAAGGAGACACCGGTCAGCAGATGCTTGTAGGGGCCGGTTTTTTCCTCTTTCTTGAGCTGGCTGGCGCCGCTGTGGCGATAGGTTTTCGCCTCACTCCACGCCTTGTCCAGCTCGGCGCGGGTTTTCTTGAGCGCCGCGCCCGTGCTGGTGCGATAGACCGGCTTGCCATCGAAACGGGCCATATCCACTTCGATATCGGTGGCGAGGAATACCAGATCGGCAGCGGCAATCTCCTCGGCAGTCAGGGCATTCTGGGCACCGACCGAGCCTTGGGTCTCGACGCGGATCTGATAACCCAGCTGTTTGGCCATGGTCTCCAGCGCTTCCGCCGACATAAAGGTGTGAGCCACACCGGTCGGGCATGCGGTGACTGCGACGATGCGCTTGCCAGCGGCGGCCGGTTTGGCGACAGCATTGGCAACGGCGGAGGCGGCTTGATGGCGATAGACACTGGCGCCGCTGGCGGCTGCCTCCAGCAAGGCAGCCGGATCCTGCAGCGCGAGATCCATGCTGCCCTGATAGACCCGCTTGCCATCATAGGCGGCGAGATCCACCGGGCCGCTTGCGACAACCAGCACCAGATCGGTGGCGGCAATCTGCTCTTTGTTCGGCACCTAGCGCGGTTGCACGCTGGAACCGACGTCGAGGGTGAGTTCCCAGCCAGCCAGTTTGGCCTGCTGTTCTATCCGTTTTGCAGCGAGAAAGCTGGTTGCAATGCCCGCCGGGCAAGCCGTAACCAAGATTGCTTTCATTGGGCATCTCCTGAGTTTTCCATTGAGGGGGTATTGCACTGAACCGGTGCCAGCTCATCCAGACGCTCTACGCGCACCTGTTCAAGTAAAGGGTTGAGCACATTGATATCGTCAAAGCCGACCGCCACCTGACTGACCGCCAGTGCCGAGACGGCGGTGGCCAGCCGCAGTGTCTGCTCCGGCGCCCAGCCAAGGCTGAGACCATGTGCAAGACCGGCGACCAGGGAGTCGCCAGCACCCACGGTGCTGACCACCTGCATCCGCGGCGGAATGGCCTGCCAGACGGCATCTGTGGCAAACCAGATCAGGCCGTCGGCGCCGTTGGAGATCACCACGTTGGGGATGCCGCTTGCCTGCAGCGCGCGGGCACACTCGGCCTGCTCGCTCAGGGTCTTGATGGGGCGGCCTGCCCACTGGCTCAGCTCCTCCAGATTGGGTTTGACCAGGGTCGGCGCCGCCTTGATCCCTTCGCTTAAGGCCGCGCCGCTGCAATCAAAGATCACCTGCTTGCCCTTGGCCTTGAGCAGGCGGATCAGATGGGCGCAGTAATCGGGGGCCACCCCTTTGGGCAGGCTGCCCGCCAGCACGAACCACTCAGCATGCGCAGCCAACTCGTCGATGGCCTGCTCCAGCGCGCTCACCTCCCCTTGCTGGATGGTGAGCCCCGGCAGGTTGAGATCGGTGACCCGACCAGACTGCTCGGAGATCTTGACGTTGATGCGGGTGCTGCCCACGACACGGACAAAGTGATCATCCAGCGCCCGCTCAGCAAACAGGGAGACAAAGCTCTGCTCATTGTCTGCGCCAAGCCAGCCGGTCACGCCCACCTCGCGGCCCAGATCCTTGAGCACCATGGCGACGTTGATCCCCTTGCCCGCCGCGCGCAGGTTGGCCTCGCTCACCAGATTGACCTCACCCAGGCTCATCGCCTCGAGGCGGGTGGTGAGATCGAGGGCGGGGTTGAGGGTAATGGTGACAATCTTCATCAGTGTGCCCCCTCGCCAAGACCAGCGGCGATCGCCTCACCGATCCCCTTGAGGGCCGCTTCGGCATCTGCCCCTTCGGCGCGAAATGCCAGACGGTGCCCGCATTTGACGCCAAGGCCGATCACCTTCATCAGGCTCTTGGCCGAGACCGCCTCGCCGCTGCCATCCAGATTGGCAACCCGGATATCTGATTCAAACTCTTTGGCC
Source organism: Aeromonas sp. 25-AL00135 (assembly GCF_054052385.1). Taxonomy (NCBI): domain Bacteria; kingdom Pseudomonadati; phylum Pseudomonadota; class Gammaproteobacteria; order Aeromonadales; family Aeromonadaceae; genus Aeromonas; species Aeromonas sp. 25-AL00135. The sequence continues at coordinate 48,505 of NZ_JBSTYQ010000006.1, forward strand.
ACCTTGACCAGCATGGCGCCCGGGCGGGCGTGCAAACCGTGGGGGTTGATGATGGTGAAGGTTTCGGAAAGACCGCTCGCGGGGCCCGCTTGCAGCATGGCCAGTCCCTCGCCGCCCGCCAGCGTAGCGAGTTGGCCGGCAGCCGCCAGTTTGGCCAGATTCTCCAGTTGCGGCAGATGGCTGCTATCTGCGGCGCACAACAGCAACATGGCGCTGACCGGCTGCTCCCCTGCCATGAGGGCGCTACTCGGGGTGGCCAGCACCCAGCCGGTCTGGGCCGATGCTGTTTGCTGAACATTGGCGCGGGCCAGCCAGATGCCCTCGCCCAGATAGGCAGGTTCGCTAGCCAGCAGTGCGCTTACCATGGCGGCATCGCCCCAACCGGCGGACTTGGCGCGGGCGGCCGCCCCCAGCAACAGTTGGTCGCGATCATCGGCCGGGAAGTCGGCCAGGGTCAGGTATTGCACCTCTTTGGCGGCAGTGGCGCCGGCCAGGATATTGATGATGGTGTCTGCATCGGTGGCCTCTTTGAGCTGGGCTGCCGCCTGCTCGTCACCCAGCACATGGGTGAGCTGGCGCAAAATGCCCAGATGCTCGTCCGACTTGGCAGCGATACCGATGGCGACATAGGCAATCTGCCCCTCGTCCCACTCGATGCCGTGGGGGAACTGAGCCACCATGACGCCGGTGCTCTTCACCAGATGACGGGTGTCGGTGGTGCCGTGGGGAATGGCGATGCCGCTGCCAAGGTAGGTGGCATGCTGCGCTTCACGGGCCAGCATGCCATCGACATAGCCCGCCTCAACCAGACCGGCCTCGGTCAGTTTGCCTGCCAACAGGGCAATCGCCTCGGCCTTGGTCGCCACCGACTGCCCCAGCAAGATCTGCTCTCGCGCCAACTTCAACATAGAGACTCTCCATCAGGTTCCGGCCACACCGGTACGTCACAATTGAACATTCGGATAACTCGCCAGCTGACAATAGACCCGAACACGGTTCACTGTGATCGGGGCCCGATTTTCAGGCCACTGGGTCTCTTCGTTGCTGACAGGCTGAATCGTTTCACTTACACTCAGACTGAATCGTTTCAGCGAATTGATCAAGTACCCACAAAGAGTGCTTTTCAATGATATGATCCCGCGCACACTTTTCGGTGCCCTCACCCGGCAGTGACCGTGGGCCTTGCAACTCAAACAGAGCCAATATGATGAAACTGGATGAAATCGCCGCCCTCGCCGGTGTCTCGCGCACCACGGCAAGCTATGTGATCAATGGCAAGGCCGACCAATACCGCATCAGTCAGGCTACCCGCGACAAGGTGATGGCCGTGGTCACCGCCCATAACTATCAGCCGGACAGCCGCGCCGCCTCCCTGCGCGGCGGCCAGACCAAGACCCTCGGCTTTATCCTGCCCGACCTTGAGAACGCCAGTTACGCCAAGCTGGCCAAACGGCTGGAACAGGGGGCCCGGGCGCAGGGATATCAGCTGCTCATCGTCTGCTCGGAAGATGAGCCCGCCACCGAAAAAGAGCTGGCCCAGATGCTTGTGAGCCGCCATGTGGATGCCCTGCTGGTGGCCAGCTGCCTGCCCCCGGACGACCCCTTTTACGGTAAATTGCAGGCGCAGGGCAGCCAGATCCTCGCCATCGACCGGGCGATGGCCGCCGACAAGTTCGTCACCGTCGCCAGTCACAGCGCGGCTCGCCACCTGTGCGAGGGGGATCACTTCTCTCGCCTTGAGGGGTATCGCCTGATCAAAGATCTGCACCAGCAGCTGGGTCAACTGCCCGAAGCGCTAATCACTACCTCCTATATCCTGATGGAGGGGGTACTCGACTACCTGTTGGAGCAAGAGATCGATATGAGCCAGCTCGCCATGGCCACCTTCGGGGACGATCGGCTGCTCGACTTCCTCCCCTTTGGCATCAACTCCCTGCCCCAGCAGCACGATGCCCTGGCGAGCCAGGCGCTGGAGCTGGCACTCAAGGCGGTGAACGGCGAATACCAGACCGGGCTGCACTATGTGAGCCGTACCCTCAAGCGCCGTCGCTAACCTGACCGCAGCAGACCCGATTTGTTGTCAATGGGTGGGTAAAGCGAACAGATGACAATAAGGCTGCCAGCATTGGCTGCCTTATTGTTTTTCCCCACAACCCTACCCGCCCGCTTTGTTTTCTCTACCGTCTGGCCGACTAAACAACCGGCCTCCACACACCTTTCACCCCGCAACTAAACGCCAACGCCACGACAAGGCACTCCCTGCCCCCTATCCGTAAAGTTGCCACTTGGCTGATCTGTATCAATGAGCCCCGGCCAGTCACTTTTTCGGTGCTTTTTTCTGCAATTAGCTACCGATGTCATCATTTATTTCCACTTATTGCCACAAGCCAGCACAAGATCCGTATAAAAGGGGTTGTTTCCGCTATTTTGATCCGCTAACGTGGCAACCATCTTTTACAACTGACAGGTTTTAGGTACAGATGTTCCCATTCCGATATTGCTAGCCTCCGGCCCTATCACCGGAGGCACCTTCTGATAACGCCAATCGGCCCCCTCTTGTTGACGTCACTGCTGACATCGCCTGTTTGCACTGACACCGCTACGTTCGGATGGATAACATGAATACCAAAACCCTGGGTTGTACCCTGTTGATTGCCGGCACCACCATAGGTGCCGGCATGCTGGCCCTGCCGCTGGCCTCCTCCTCCCTCGGCGGCCCCGCCACCCTGATGTTGATGGTCGGCCTCTGGGCCCTGATGGCCTTCACCGCCATGCTGCAAGTAGAGGCAAGCCTCAACACCGGCAAGTGGTACCTGCACCAGCTGGCGGATCATCTGCTCGGCCCCTGGGGCAAGCGCATCGCCTCCTTCTGTATCCTGATGCTGTTCTACTCGCTGGCCTCCGCCTACATCAGCGGCGGTAGCAGCCTGCTGGCACAGGCGCTGGCCGATGCAGGCATGACCCTCAGCCAGGAGCAGGCCGCCTGGGCCTTTACCCTGCTGTTTGGCGGCATGGTCTGTGTCGGCACCCGCTCGGTGGATTACCTCAACCGGCTGATGTTCACCGTCAAACTGGTGATCATGGTGGTGGTGCTGGCGTTGCTGCTGCCCCGCACCGAAGGGCAGCATCTACTCTCGATGCCGCTGGGTCAGGGCCTGTTGCTGGCGGGCCTGCCGGTCATCTTCACCTCGTTCGGCTTTCATGGCTCCATTCCGAGCGTGATGCTCTACCTCGGTGACTGCCCAAAACAGCTGCGTCGGGTCTTTGTCTGGGGCTCAGCCCTGCCGCTGATCCTCTACGTGCTGTGGCAGGTGGCGATCCTCGGTCTGCTCGGCCAGCAAGCCCTGCTGCAAACCGGTGGCGCGCTGGACAGCCTGCTGGCCAACGTTGGCAAACTGGTGAGCTGGCCTGCGTTTAATCAGGCGATGCACCTGTTTGCCGATCTGGCGCTCGCCACCTCCTTCCTCGGGGTGACGCTGGGACTGTTCGACTTTATGGCCAAGGTAACCCGCCGCAAGGACAACTGGCAGGGCCGCAGTCAGACTGGCCTCATCACCTTCGTGCCGCCATTGCTGTTTGCCCTCTACTTCCCACAGGGCTTTATCATGGCGCTCGGCTACGCTGCCATTGCGCTGGCGATCCTCGCGGTACTGCTGCCGGTGGCGCTGGTATGGCAGAGCCGCAAACAGGCACCTGCCCACCACTACCGCGCCCCAGGTGGCGTAGTGGCGCTTGGAGTGGCCGCCGCCATGGGCGTGCTGATCGTCGGCGTCCAGATCAGCGTCAGCCTTGGAATGCTGCCAGCGCTGTAATCCCCGATACTGAATGACCCAAATAGCCAAGCCCCGCCAATTAACTTGACGGGGCTTTTTGTTGGAAAAGAAATCAATTGGATACAGGCATCCGCCATTAATTAAGAGAGCGGCCCTACCAAACAAACACCCAAACCTTCAGCTATATACCGACCTTTTTACTACACAACCCTGAATAATCAGTTCAAAAACCGTTCATGCCCCTTCGCTACACTGCCCGCTCGTTTATCGCTATCAGGAGTTTGAAAACAATGATGTTGCACCTCAAGAGGAGCACCCTTGCCCTCGTCCTGCTTGCCGCCAGCGGCGCACTTAGCGCAGCCGAAATCGCCAACAACAATATTACCGAGGCGGAGATCAAGGCCGCGCAGGATGGTTGGGGCGCGGCGCTTATCAAGATCAGCGATGACTATCGCGCCGGTGGGATTGAGCGCGCCAAGGCGACCGCCGAGTCGGTGCTCGACAGGGCTTATGGCAACCAGCAAGGGCCGGTGCTGTTCAAACCCACCCTTGCCGGTGGCGAGCAGACCTTTCGCACCAACCGCGAGGGGGCGCTGGCCTACTTTGTCGGCAACAACAGCGCCTACCCCACCGACAAAGGGTTCGCCCTGAAAAACTGGCAGAGCTATCGCTATGACAATGCCGCCGTCTATATCAACGGCGACATGGCGCTGACCATGGGCAAGGTGCATCTGGTAGATCGCGACAACAAGGAAACTACAGTCGACAAGACCTGGGGTTTCAAGAAGGGGGATGATGGCAAGGTGCGCATCGTGCTGCACCACTCCTCCCTCCCTTACGAGGGGTAATGACGGGGCGCAGCCCACCATCAACACGGTCAAAATACAGCCCTGCCACCTCGGCAGGGCTGTTTGTTTTGCGCCTGCGCTTGGCAGATGGCAAGTGAATAGATGACGGTCGTGCTAAAGCAGTTTGCTGCTACCCTCAAGGCAAGCCATTGAGATGCCGAGCAATATCGCGTCTCTGAACACCAGCTACTCGATATCATCACACAAGGAGCCAGATACCATGACCATACTGCCTGTTTACGCGGCCCTGCTCGCTCTGCTGTTTGTGTTGCTGAGCATTCGAACCATTCGCACCCGCCATAGCCGCAAGGTGGCGCTGGGGCATGGGGATGACCCCGCCATGTTGCGCGCCATGCGGGTACACGCCAACTTTGCCGAGTATGTCCCCCTCGCCCTGCTGCTCATCTATTTCGTCGAAACCGGCAACCAGACCCCCTGGCTTATCCATCTGTTGGGGAGCGCCTTGCTGCTTGGGCGCCTCTGCCATGCATTTGGCATGAGCCGCACGCCGGAGAACTTCCGTTATCGGGTGGCGGGAATGGGGCTGACCTTCACGGTGATCCTGGTGAGCGCGGCCCATATCCTGATCACGGCGCTGCTCCCCTGACCCGGCCGTCACGAATAGCTGGCGAAGCGGTCTGCCAGCCATCCCCATCGGCTATTCTTCACTGCACAGATAGTCGCAACAGTGCTGCTTAAACAAGCCCGATTCAGGAGTACGATATGAAGTGGATTGGCTGGTTACTGCTTGTCGGGCTGACTCCCGTTGCCCACGCAACCCCGCTAAAGCTGGCGGCAGCGGTCGAACACACTGCGATATTGCGCCCTTTTATTCATGACTGGTTTGGCCGGGCTGGCATCGACTTTCAGTTGATCCCCTGCACCTATGCCCGCTGCGAAAAGTTGATTGAGGCAGACCATGCAGTCGATGGCGATATGGCCCGGATCAAGGGCTTTGATCAGACCTATCCCCACTTGCTGCAGATCGGTGCCCCCATCTCGGAGGCGGCGATTTATGGTCAGCCACGGGATAACCCGAGCTGGCCCCCTGCCAAGGGTACCGTGATTGGCTGCCTGCGTGGCATCCAGTGGTGCGAACGCTTCCTCGGCAACTATCAGGTCATCTGGTTGAACGATGAGAAGCAAGGGCTTGCCCAACTACATCGAGGCAAAGTGGACTGGCTCATCAAGATGCGCCCTGCCTCTCAACCTGCACTGGCGTCCCCCTGGCAGAAGATCACCAAAGAGCAGGTCTTTCTCTACCTCGATAAAAAGCACCGGGCGGAAATTGCGGCCCTGCTCAAGGTACAGCTGGCGTTTATCAATAACGGCCGCTGGCTGGCGATGCAAAAGCAGTACCTCTCCGCCATCTAGCGTTGCTCTCACTGCACCACACAGCGCCGATTGTATGGCTGAAAAAACAAAAAGCCCTGCCAATCTGGCAGGGCTTTTTCAGTCAACCGCATAGCTGGGGAGTCAAGCTCCCGAGCCGCTTACTGGTTGTGGGTAGCGCGACGTGGACGACGGGCCTGAGCCGGTTTGCCGGCACCATCAGCCGGACGCTGACCACCTTGCGGCTTGGGCTTGCCACCGTTACCGGTACGGGCACCACCCGCATTGCCATTGGAGGCGGAACGACCGACCCCTTGACGCTGGCCTTGACCTTGCGGACGCGGCGCACGGCGCTGCTCGCTCGGATCGCGGGGCTCTTTGCGAAGCGGCGCACCGATACCACGGGCGATGTTGTCCAGGGTCTCGCGGGAGGCTTCAAAACCGGCCACCTGCTCGCACGGGATGTTCTGCTTGGTCAGACGCTCGATCGCCTTGATAAGCTTGCCTTCATCGGCAGCCACCAGCGAGATGGCATGACCGGCAGCGCCAGCACGGCCGGTACGACCGATGCGGTGAACGTAATCTTCCGCCACGTTGGGCAACTCGAAGTTGACCACTTGCGGCAACTTGTCGATGTCCAGACCACGGGCGGCGATGTCGGTCGCCACCATCACGCGCACACTGCCATCCTTGAAGCCCGCCAAGGCGCGGGTACGGGCACCCTGGCTCTTGTTGCCGTGGATTGCGGCGGCACTGATGCCGTCTTTTTCAAGCTTCTCGGCAACCCGGTTGGCGATGTGCTTGGTACGGGTAAAGACCAGCACCTGCTGCCAGTTGTTGCTAGAGATCAGGTGGCTCAGCAGGGCAATCTTGTTGGCCTTGTCGCACGGGTGCACCAGCTGTTCGATACGCTCGGCGGTGCTGTTGCGCGGGGCGACTTCAATGACTGCCGGGTTGTCCAGTAGACCAGTGGCCAGCTCGCGAATTTCATCGGCGAAGGTGGCGGAGAAGAGCAGGTTCTGACGCTTCTTCGGCAGCAGGGTCAGGATGCGGCGGATGTCGCGGATAAAACCCATGTCGAGCATGCGATCTGCTTCATCCAGTACCAGGATCTCCACCTCGTCAAATTTGACGGCATTCTGGTTGTAGAGATCGATCAGACGGCCCGGACAGGCCACCAGCACGTCCAGACCACGGCGGGTCGCCATCATCTGCGGATTGATGCTGACGCCGCCGAAGACCACGTGGCTGCGCATCGGCAGGTGTTTGCCGTAGTTACGCACGCTCTCGCCCACCTGGGCGGCCAGCTCACGGGTCGGGGTCAGTACCAGCGCACGGACGCGGTTCGGAGAGACCTTGCGCTTGCTCTCCATCAGACGTTGCAGCATCGGCAGGGTAAAGCCTGCGGTCTTGCCGGTCCCTGTTTGGGCCGCCGCCATCAGATCGCGGCCAGCCAGAACGGCGGGGATCGCTTGCTGCTGAATGGGAGACGGGGTGTCGTAGCCTTGTTCGGCAACGGCACGCAACAAGGGTTCGGCCAGACCGAGGGAAGTAAAACTCATAATTACCTGCTAGAGATAGGGGCGCCGGGGATTTGTGGTGGGGCTCCTCTGCTGAGCCGATGCCATCTCACAAGATCTGGGCCTATTGAGAAAACAACGATTTCCCCGGGGAGCAGAGCAAAGGGGAAAGAATAGAGGCGCAGTCTAACGGAGTTGCCCGGGATAAACGAGAAAAATGTGATGCTCCTCCCAGCACGAAGAGAAAATCCCCCTCCTGCCCCCCGAATAATCCCGTTGATTGATGTAGCACGCACCACACTATTAACTGGCAACACAATATCAGCCCTCGCAGGCATGGCTCGCAGGGCAAAAGCACGGGATAAAAGAACACAATAACGAGGTTTAGCTATGACCACGCCATATCGTCCCCGCGGCAGCTGGCAGGCAAGGATTGGCCTGCTGCTTCTGCTGCTAAGCCCTGCCCTGCAGGCCAGTCAGACCCTGACCGTGGCCTGGAGTCACTGGCCCCCCTTCAGCCAAATCAACAACCGAGGTGAGCTGGATGGGCTGGATGTCAGCCTGACCCGCCAGATCCTTACCCAGGCGGGCTTTGCCCCCAAGTTTCGCGAGCTTCCCTGGGCGCGGGCACTGCATCTGGTAGAACACGATCAGCTGGATGTGGCGATGGCCGCCCTCCCTCTGCCGGAGCGCCAGAGCTATGCCCGCTTCTCGACCCCCTACCGCCAGAGTGCCTATGTGCTGCTGAGCAATGACCCGATTCCCGGCCATCAGGATCGCTGGGCGCAGCTCGATAATCTGCCCGCGTTGTGCAACGAGAAGGGGCTCAAGATAGGCAAGTTGCGCGGCACCCGCCCCATGCATCAGATGGATAGCTGCCCGGCGCTTAAAATGGCGACCGAATACAACGCCGATGAGCGGATGATCGATCTGCTGCTGGCCCGCCGCCTCGATGGCATCATCATGGAGTGGCAATATGCCCGCTACCGGCTGGCCCAGCTGGGGGCCGAAGAGTTTATCAGCTGCCAACTGTTGCTACACCACCAGCCGGTCAGCCTGATGTTTGCCAAAAACAGCGTGAGCGAAGAACAGATCCTCAAAGTCAACGAGGCCATTCATGCCTTGCCCAAACCCCACAACAAGTTCTCGCCCCCCAGGTGTCGCCTCAATGCCGACCCGGGCGCCGCGGATCTGCTGACCCGCACTCTCCGCAAGCATTGACGGGATAAGCCGCCACTTGAAATAGCAAAGGCGACCCGAAGGTCGCCTTTTTGGTATTGTCGAACTTGTTCCCCGAACAGGGTGCGATCAGTCGATGTGCAGCAACAGCGATCAGCGCAGCTGTGGGGTATGAGTCAACACCCCCTGATTCTGGGCACGATGGCGCAACAGATGATCCATCAACACCAGCGCCAGCATGGCTTCGGCGATGGGCACGGCACGGATGCCGACACAAGGATCGTGACGACCCTTGGTGATCATCTCGATAGCCTCGCCTTCGGTATTGATGGTCTTGCCAGGCACAGTGATGCTGGAGGTGGGCTTGAGCGCCATGCTCACCACGATATCCTGACCCGACGAGATCCCACCCAGAATGCCGCCCGCATGGTTGCTGGCAAAGCCCGCCGGGGTCATCTCGTCGCGATGCTCGGAGCCTTTTTGCTCCACTACCGCAAAGCCGTCACCGATCTCCACCCCTTTCACCGCATTGATGCCCATCATTGCGTGGGCAATGTCGGCGTCGAGACGATCAAACACCGGCTCACCGAGACCCACCGGCACATTGCTGGCAATGACCTGCACCTTGGCACCGATACTGTTGCCCTCTTTTTTCAGGTCACGCATGTATTGATCGAGCTCTTCCAGCTTGCCCGCATCGGGGAAGAAGAAGGGGTTCTGTTCAATCTGCGCCGCGTCAAAGCCTTCCGCTTTGATGGGGCCAAGCTGGGATAGAAAACCGGTGATCTCGATGCCATGCACCTGTTTCAGGTACTTCTTGGCGATCGCCCCCGCCGCTACCCGCATCGCGGTTTCGCGGGCGGAAGAGCGACCACCGCCGCGATAGTCCCGCTGACCATACTTCTGGTGGTAGGTGTAGTCAGCATGACCCGGCCGGAACAGATCCTTGATGTCGGAGTAATCCTTGGAGCGCTGATCGGTGTTCTCGATCAAGAGCCCGATGGAAGTACCGGTGGTTCTCCCCTCAAACACCCCGGAGAGGATCTTCACCTCATCCGGCTCACGGCGCGGCGTGGTGTAGCGAGAAGTGCCCGGCTTGCGCCGATCCAGATCCCCCTGCAGATCCGCTTCGCTGATCTCCAGCCCCGGCGGGCAACCATCGACCACGGCGCCCAGCGCCAGGCCGTGGCTCTCGCCAAAGGTAGTGACCCGAAAGAGTTGACCAAAACTGTTCCCTGCCATGCGCGCTCCTGCTTAGTTCTTGTAGATGGCGAAATGATCCTGATACTGCACCAGCTCGTCACGGGTCATTACAAAGACGCCGTGACCGCCGTTTTCGAATTCAACCCAGGTAAAGGGGATCTCGGGGAACTGGGCTTCCAGATGGATCATGCTGTTGCCCACTTCGACCACCAGCACGCCATTATCCTTGAGGAAATCTGCCGCATGAGCCAGCAGACGCTTGGTCAGCTTGAGACCATCGGAGCCGGACGCCAGCGCCAGCTCGGGCTCGTGACGGAACTCGTCCGGCAGATCCGACATATCTTCGGAGTCCACATAGGGCGGGTTGGAGACGATGAGATCGTACTTGTCGCCCGCCGGCAGATCGCGGAACAGATCGGAGCGGATAGGAATGACCTGCTGCTCCAGCCCGTGATCGTTGATGTTGCGTTCAGCCACGTTCAGCGCATCGATGCTGATGTCGATGGCATCCACTTCCGCTTCCGGGAACTCGTGGGCCATGATGATGGCGATGCAACCTGAGCCGGTGCACAAGTCCATGATCCGGGTCGGTTCATGTTTGAGGAAGGGTGCGAAACGGTTGGCCACCATCTCGGCAATGGGGGAACGAGGAATGAGCACCCGCTCGTCCACGTAGAACTCCCAACCGGCATACCAAGCCTTGTTGGTAAGATAGGCGGCCGGTACCCGCTCCTGTACGCGGCGGATAATCAGCTCGGCGATACGGTGACGCTCGCTGCTGGTGAGACGGGAGTGGCGCATGGCCGGGTCTACATCCGGTGGCAGATGTAACGCGGGCAGTACCAGCTGCACAGCTTCATCCCAGGCGTTGTCGGTTCCATGACCGTAAAAAATCCCGGCGTCGTTGAAACGACTCATGGCCCAACGCAACATGTCCTGGATGGTGTGCATCTCGGCAACCACCTCATCGATAAATATCTTGTCCAAATCCACCTCCAAGTCGAGTAATATCCGGCCCGAGCCCCGTTTACGTTGCGGGCAAGACGCATACCTAATACATGAGCATCTGATGAAAAAAACGCCCTCACCGACAGACGAGGAAACCCTGCTGTTCCGCGATGCGATAAAAGGTACCCGGAAAATCAAGCAAGATACCATAAGGGCCGAGTTACGCCCGGTCAAGCAGAAACGCGAATTGCGCGAAACCCGCGAAAAGCTTGGGGTTGACCACTATTTCAGCGATGAGTATCAGCCCCATCTCGACGATGATGGGCCGACCCGTTACGTGCGGGAAGATGTGTCAAAATTTGAGCTGAAAAAGCTCAAGCGGGGCATTTATCCGCCGGAGATCTACCTGGATCTGCACGGCATGAATCAGCAGCAGGCAAAACAGGAGCTGGCCGCCCTGCTCACCCTCTGCCAGAAAGAGAACATTCACGTCGCCTCGGTGATGCACGGCATCGGCAAACATATTCTCAAACAGCGCATTCCCAGTTGGCTGGCCCAGCACCCCAATGTGCGCGCCTTCCATCAGGCACCCCGTGAATGGGGCGGCGACAGCGCCATTCTGGTGTTGCTGGATATCGAAGAGTAGTTAGCCAAACGACCACACTATACTGAATATCAATATGTTATTCGCCGTGGAGGTCGCATGTTTACACAGGGTTCCCATGCCGACATAAAGTCATCTCTCGACGCCATCGGCGCTGCCGTGGCGGTGTTCAGCCTCGACAAGGATGATCACTTTGTGCTGGTCTCTGCCAACGATACTTTTGCCAAGGCGTTCGAGATGGATGTCCTTGGCAGCATTGGCAAACAGCTGAGCGAGATGTTTCCCCGCTACATCACCAATACCATCGAGCCGCCAATGCACGAATGTGTGCGCATGCAGACAGGGCTCGAGAGCGAGCTGCCCATCGACAGCCTGTCGCGCACCAGTTGGTGGCGCTTTATTCTCTCCCCCATCATCCCCGAGCAGGCACGGATCAACCGGATTATCGTGACCGCCATCGACATCACCGCCAGGATGCAGCTGGAAGAGGCGCTCACCACCAGTCGCCGCCGCTTCGAGGCAGTGGTCAACTCCGCCTATGACGGCATCATCAGTGTCAGCAGCGAGTCACGCATCGAGCTTATCAATACCGCCGCCTGCGAGATGTTCGGCATCGACGAGAGTTATCTCGGCAAGCGGCTGGAAACCCTGCTTCCCCAGCGTTTTCGCGCCAATCACGAAACCTATTTCAAAGCCTTCAGCAGCTCCCCCATCAATTCGCGCCCAATGCATGCCCGCGCCTCGGTGATGGGTCTGCGCCGAGACGGCAGCGAATTTCCGCTGGAGGTGACCATCGCCAAGATCAATTTGGGCCCGACCACCGAGATGACCGCCATCTTGCGGGATATCTCGGAGCGAGCCCGACTGGTGGAGGAGTTGAAGGTCGCCGCTACCACGGATCCCCTCACCGGCATTGCCAACCGGCGCCGCTTCAACGAGCTGGTCAACGCCGAGATGCAACGCTGCCAGCGTTTCGGCCATACCATGAGCCTGCTGCTGATCGATATCGACCACTTCAAAGAAGTCAACGACACCTTTGGCCATCAGCAGGGGGATCTGGCGATCCTGAGTCTGGTGAAACGGATCAGCAAACAGCTGCGGGAGGTGGACATGCTGGGTCGCTGGGGTGGCGAAGAGTTTATCGTGCTGCTGCCGGAAACCTCCCTCGAGCTCGCCTGGGCCAGTGCAGAGCGGATCAGGCTCGCCATCGAATCCCAGCACCATGCACTGGACGGGGCTCTTGAGATCTCCCTCACCATCAGTATCGGGATCAGCGCCAGCAAGGGCAGCCATGACACTGCAGAGAAGATGGTTAGACGAGCCGACACCGCCCTCTATCTGGCCAAGAAACAGGGGCGCAACTGCTGCCGCAAAGAGGAGCCGGAGCCGACCTGATGGCGCACGCCCCTGCCCTCTGATGACACTGCTAACCTGTGCCTGCAGAGATAACCAACCGCAACGTACACAAAAAGCAGCGCTACTCTCTTCGGTAGCGCTTTTTTCGTCCTGTTTTTGGTGCACTCTTCAATCACCACCATCAAGGGGACGGCTAAAGCGCAGTGGGCCGTCATCAGCCAGAGAGAGCCTCACCGACAGCATGCCGCCGTTGGGCAATTGCCACTCTAAGAAGTCATCAAAACCGGCCATCGTTACAGCGCGGATCACCTTGGCGACCACACCGTGCGCCACCAGCAATACCCGCTCCCCTTGCATGGTCGAAGCAAGTTCCGTGAGTCCCTGCGAGACCCGGGCAATCACCTCATCAATGGTTTCACCACCGGGAGGAGCTTCAGCCCAGCGCCGGGTGATATTGCGCGCCCACAGTTCGGGATAGCGTGTTCTTGCCTCTACCTGCGTTAGCCCTTCAAACAGGCCGACATCCCGCTCACGAAAGGCAGGCACAAGTTCCACAGGCAATCCCAACTGACGAGACAAGATGGCAGCGCTCTCCCTTGTTCGCAGCAGCGGGGACGCCAGCAGCCGATCGAACGGGGCCTGAGTGGCCGCTATCTCGTCAGCCAATCGGGCAATGTGCCTCTGGCCACTCTTATTAAGCCCGATATCCAGTGCACCCTGATACCGTCCTTCCGCATTGGCTTGCGTCTCGCCATGGCGGATAACGACCAGCTCCATGCCAACCTCCTTTGTTGGGGTTACTTCCCTTTGGGATAACGGGGATACTCGTCCTGGATCGGCAACCAGGGAAGCTGGCTTTCGGTATGGATGTGGTAGGTTGGCGCAACAGCATCCGGATTATCGAGGGAGGTGATGGCCAACGTGAGATACTCAGGGTACTGGGTACTGCGATATGTAAGGGAGGAGCCACACTCGGCGCAAAATCCCCGGCGGATAAAATCTGAAGACGCATACTCGGTCGGTTTGCCGCATAACCACTGCACCTCTTCGGCGCGAAAGTCCATCCAGGCCCCGACCGGTGCCCCCGTGGTGTGCTGGCAATCCCGACAGTGACAAAAATCGGCTGCAAAAGGTGCAGTCAGCACCTCATAACGGATCGCCCCGCAATGACACCCCCCCTTCACCTCGCCCCCTCGTTGCAATTTTGCACAAGCCAAAGAGATTACCAATATAAACCGGCCGTTTACATCTATTTTCTCAAGAGAATAAGCGACAATGTACCGAGATAAATCAGAGTGATATAGCAAGACCTCACCATTTCAGGTGATAAATGACAGTTTACCAATAGAGAAAATACTCCTCATATTCGCAATGAGAGGTTTCATTTTATGGTGGAAAATGTATTCGCAAGTAGCGCACTACGCTCATCATAAGATGCTAGTTTATGGGGGCTAACGAACCTGAATATAAATTTTATTCTTAACTTTGCTTCAACACCATTTCAAATTTCAGATAGAAACTCACCTTATCAGTTAGAACATAAGCACCATTAAAAATACAAGATAATATTCAGTGATGCACTGTTGATAATTAACGAGGAGAAGGAGTTATCCCCCCTCTCCTCTTTGGGAGTTAAATTACGCCATCTTATTTGGCAGGAACTACAACCCAGGGGCCACCTTTGGCGGGATCATCCCCCTGAGTCCACCATTTGGCCTGATAGACGGCGCCCTTGTAGCTCACCTTGCTGCCAGCGGTATAGACCTTGCTGGCATCCCAGGCAGGCTGACCATCAACCGGCGGGTCAACCGGATCGACCGGGGCGGGATCGAGCTTGGCGACGATCCGCACTTTCGGCCAGTTGGCGTGGGAGCCGTAGAAGTTGGTCACGCACTTCTCGTAATCACCCGGCACCAGCGCAGAATAAGCGGTCTGGAAGCCCACCAGCTCGCACTCGAAGGAGTAACCGCCCGGGCGATCCGGATAATATTTCCAGTTGCCATCCCAGTTGGTGTAGAGCACGTCGGTAGCGCCGTTGAGATTGAGGCTGCCATAGGGAGTCTGCTGCCAGCAGGTGTTCTTCTCATCCGCCTTGATCGGGATCTGGTAGTGGTTGGCCAGCCCTTCCCAGTAGCGGATGCGATTGACCGGCTGCCCCTTGTCCTTGTTCTGCTCGCCACACTCGATGCCGCCGTTGATGACGTTTATGGTTGTGCCAAAGCCATAGCCGATACCGGCGTCAGCTTCCCGTTTGGAGGGTACCCAGGTACGATCAATCACGTGCAGCATGGCCGGTTTCGGGGCCTGCGGGGTGAGGAAAAACCAGATGGCAGAAGCGAGGTTAAGCCAGGAGTCCGCCACCAGCCCCGGGTTGTTGAGCAGCACGGAGGCATCACCATCAAACATCGCCTCGGAGAAGGCACCGTAGTTGAAGTGGTAAGAAAGCTGCTTGGCGCCGCGGCCGAAGTACCCCTGACCCGTGCTGCAAGGCCACTTCTTGTTCTGCCAGTCGTTCTGGCCACAGCCGGTGGTATAGCCGGTCTGTCCCTCTGACCAGCCCATCTCCCGCACATGCACCAGCGCCTGTTGCCACTCCTCCAGCCCCAGCGGGTTATCGGAGACGTTCTCCTTGGCAATATGGCCACCGGTCTCCTGAGAGAAGTGGGCAAAGGCGGTCACGATGGATTTTTTACAGATCGCATCAGAATCACGCCCGTCAGTATATTCGCCACAGAACGCAGGGAATTTACCGATGGCTCGCAAGAAGCGGACATAAGTATATTCCGGCGCTGCCATCTGGGTTAAATATTCCCATTCAGATTGGGGAAATACCCGTTCAACCCGTTTTACGTTGTCAGGATTGCTTGCCAGACCCGGTTCAATGGCATCAACGATTTTATTTGACCGGGTCGCCAATGCCTTGGCCCATATTGCATACATGGGATTAGCCGTCTTGGCTTTTTCCATGGCGGCCAGATCCGGGGCCGCAATCACATATCCTCCCGCATTTTGCGGGTCGGGTTGAATATTCATGGCTGCACTCATTGCGGCATAGCTTGGCAATGCGCAGGCGGCAGCGATCAGCCAGGCACAACGCTTGGGTTTGAACATGTTTATCGTCCTTGTTTGAATTAATGCGTTCCAAGAGTAGGTGTTTCAACAACTAAATTCACGATGAGAATTAAGAAATAAGCAGAATTTGTGAGCCATTTCACCTTGTGATGTTCAGTGCAGCTGAAACAAAGAAAAGGAACCCAAACGAAAACACCAGAGCGTGATCTGTCGCCCATTTTTAGAACAGTTGAGACGGCCAGGTGACCAGCCATACGGTCATTGTTCGTGATGAAAAAAAATGGCTGGCAGGCTCAACCTGTCAGCCATCATCAATGTTCAAGAAAAATGCTCAAAATAGCCGGATGTCAGGCACGCACGGCACGGATCAGGATATTGCGCGGGGTCATGGGTTTGGCACAGAACTCCCCCACTTCGACCCGATAGCCCTGCTCTTGCAAAAAGAGCGCGCGATCCAGCGCCAGCCAGATCTCGAGGGGACGGCGAAACAGGTGGCGCACCAGTTCCATGCGGGCAACATCACCAAAGCGGCGCTCCCCGTGTTCCAACCAGGCGGGGTAGTCCAGCCCGGCGGGCAGCACAATCCCTTTGCGTTCAGCAGCCCAAACGCAGAATGCCTCAAATGTGCCGGTCAACAGGCTCTTTTGCATATTGGGCACCGGCAGATACTCATCCACACCGCGCACCTGACGCTGCAGGCAGTCAAACCCGAGCCGCCACACCACTTCCTGCTCACGCAGGCGAGCGATCCGCGCACCGCCAGTCACCGTCTCCTGTAGCGGCAACTTGAGATCCGCCTTGCTCAACACCAGCTCGCTGGCATTGGCCGCGGCCGACAGCGGGCGATAGTGGCTGCTGCGGATCAGGTGGTAACAACAGGGAGAGATGGTCACTCCGCGGGCACCGCGCTCGGCCACCCGCTCCAGCAGATGGGTGTGCAGCTCACCGCAGGCATGGAGTGCCATGGCATGATGTTCGGGGGCGATCAGCACCGCCGACTCGGGGGCAAAGGCATCGGCGCAGGTAAAGGTCATATTGGCGCCATCCCGCTCGGCCAGCAGCCGACCTTCGTCACAAAGCTGCCCTTGCAACTCCAGACTGAGGATCGGAGCCTGTCGATGAAGTGACACCAGCCGCCCAAGATGCCCCTTGCCGGCACACCACTCCAGATAGGGGCCCTGATGGGCCGGCAGACAGGCGGTGAACGACTCGATCTGGGCCTGCTTGCGCCCCGGCATATGCAGCGCCATCTCCTTGCTGCAAGTGATGGGCTCCGGGGTAAACGGGGCAAGCTGGCTGAGTTGCTGCAGCTCGGCTCCCTCGGCAATCCAAGGGGCAAGCAGCGTGCTGAGTGCATCCATATCCGCATCGAGCTCTGCCAACTGGCAGAGCGTCAGCCCATTGAGCAACGCCGCCAGTTCGGGCGCCTCATCGGCAAAGGCCATGGTCAGATGATGATATGGCTGATATTGCCACCAGCGTTGGTAGCGGGTGAGCAGTCGATCCAGTTGTTGAAAACGTTGAGCCAGCACGAATGCCCCTGCCTTGCAGTCAAAAAGGAGGCTCATTCTAGCGATCCCGCTTCAAATTGCACTCTCAATACCTGACGTATCAGCGCCGCGCAACAGCACCACCCACCCTGTGAGCCAGGGCAGACCTGACAAAGTACGGGGTTTTATGCTATATTCCGCCCCCTCTTTCACGCGCCCCGCCAACGCGGGACGCTTTACACTAGCTATGGGACCAACAACATGACCATCAACGCCATTCTGCAAGCGCGCGCGGGCGCCAAGTGTGAACTGTGCAGCGCCGAGCAGGCGCTGACCGCCTTCGTGGTGCCTCACTCCCCCGCCAGCGACGATGATCACAGCGTTGCTATCTGTGACACCTGCCGTGGTCAGCTGGAACAACCGGATACCCTGGTGGTCAACCACTGGCGTTGCCTGAGTGACAGCATGTGGAGCCAGGTGCCTGCGGTGCAGGTGATGGCATGGCGCCAGCTCAAAGCACTCTCCGGCAAGGGTGAAGTGTGGGCTCAGGATCTGCTGGACATGATGTACATGGAAGACGAAGCCAAGGCCTGGGCTGAAGCTGGTATTGCTGACGAAGATGACGACAACGTACCGACAGTTGACTCCAATGGCGCCGTGCTGCAAGAGGGCGACTCCGTTACCCTGATCAAGGATCTGGACGTGAAAGGTGCCGGTTTTACCGCCAAGCGCGGCACCCTGGTCAAGGGCATCCGTCTGACCAACAACCCGCTCCATATTGAAGGCAAGGTCAACGGCGTGCAGATCGTTCTGGTTGCGGCCTACCTGAAAAAGGCCTAAAGCCAAGGGCGATTGCTCTGCTGTCTACTACCAGAGCACAAGCACAACGAAAAAGGATGGCGTCACGCCATCCTTTTTTATGCCCGCTTGCCACAAACGGCCAACCTGATGAGCCCATAACAGGCCAGCCAAAGCAAAAAGGCGCATCCGGATGGATGCGCCTTGTTTACATGGCCGATGTCGTTAACCGGCAGCGGAAATGGTCACTCAGGAGGAGAGCTTGCCGTCCAGCTCGGCAATCTTGGCCGACCAGTAGGCCGGGCCGGTTTCGTGGATGTTGTTACCCTCGGAGTCGACCGCTACGGTCACCGGCATATCTTCCACTTCAAACTCGTAGATCGCTTCCATGCCGAGATCGGCAAAAGCTACCACGCGCGCCTTCTTGATCGCCTTGGCCACCAGATAGGCGGCGCCGCCCACCGCCATCAGATAGACGGCCTTGTGCTGCTTGATGCTCTCGACGGTTTTCGGACCACGCTCGGACTTGCCGATCATGCCGATAAGGCCAGTTTCACCCAGCATCATGTCGGTGAACTTGTCCATCCGGGTAGAGGTGGTGGGGCCAGCCGGGCCAACTACTTCGTCACGCACCGCATCGACCGGGCCAACGTAATAGATGAAGCGGTTTGTGAAATCGACCCCTTCAGGCAGCCCTTCGCCATTTTTCAGCATGTCGGCGATACGCTTGTGGGCGGCGTCGCGACCGGTGAGGATCTTGCCGGAGAGCAGTACGGTATCACCGCTCTTCCAGCTGGCCAGCTCGGCCTTGGTGATGCCATCGACGTTGACGCGGCGCACGTTGCCACCCGCTTCACGGGTGATCTCCGGCCAGTCACTCAGTTTCGGCGGAGTCAGTTCGGCAGGGCCTGAACCATCCAGCTCGAAGTGAACGTGGCGAGTCGCGGCGCAGTTGGGGATCATCACCACCGGCTTGGAGGCGGCGTGAGTCGGCGCAGATTTCACCTTCACATCCAGCACGGTAGTGAGGCCGCCCAACCCCTGGGCACCGATCCCCAGCTTGTTGACCTTGTCGTAGAGCTCGACCCGCAGCTTCTCTTCGGTGGTTTGCGGGCCACGAGCGATCAGCTCCTGAATGTCGATGTGCTCCATCAGAGCCTCTTTGGCCAGCACCGCCGCTTTCTCGGCAGTACCGCCGATGCCGATGCCCAGCATGCCGGGCGGGCACCAGCCAGCACCCATGGTCGGCACGGTTTTCAGTACCCACTCGACGATATCGTCAGAGGGGTTGAGCATCACCATCTTGGATTTGTTCTCGGAGCCGCCGCCTTTGGCCGCGATGCTCACTTCCACCTTGTTGCCGGGGATCATGTCGATATGGACCACGGCAGGGGCGTTGTCTTTGGTGTTTTTGCGACTGCCGGCCGGATCGGCCAGCACGGAGGCGCGCAGCGGGTTGTCAGGATTGGTGTAGGCACGACGGGTCCCTTCGTCCACCATCTCCTGCACCGTCATGTCGCTGTCCCACTGGACTTGCATACCAATTTTGACGAAACAGGTCACGATGCCGGTGTCCTGGCAGAGCGGACGATGACCTTCGGCGGACATGCGGGAGTTGATCAGGATCTGGGCCAGCGCATCTTTGGCGGCCGGGTTGGCCTCGCGGTCATACGCCGCTTTGGCAGCCTGAACAAAATCCAACGGGTGGTAATAGGAGATGTACTGGAGGGCATCTGCGATAGAATCGATGAAATCCTGTTTTTTTATAATGCTCATATCATCCTCACTGGTCCTTGTCTCTGCCACGGAGCAGGGCAAGGGCTTCCATATGATGGGCCGTGCTGACGTGCTGGCTAAAAACTATCAACCAGCAAAAAACGAACGACACGGCAGTTTTTTCTTAAGTCACCGACACCTATGATACGCTTGCCCACCAGCACCGACTAGGGTTCGGGAACCAAACTGTTGCCTGTGTAACATAAAATGACGCCAACACTTCATATCCATCATCTAGACCATAGTGCTGAGCTCCATCAGCTTTTTGCCCGCCTGCAACATCAGCCGTGGGCCATGTTGCTGGAATCGGCGGGGCCACTCGGCGCTGATAACGGCTTTGATATCATCACTGCCGATCCGCTGGCGACCCTCGAAACCCGCGGCGAAGTGACCACTCTGCGTGTCAAGGCGAATATCAGCAAACACCACGAAGACCCCCTCGCCCTGCTGGCTCATACCCAGCAACAGCTGCTGGGGGAGCTGGATCTGTGTGCCACTCACCTACCCTTTATTGGCGGCGCCCTCGGCCTGTTTGGCTATGATCTGGGCCGTCGCTTCGAGCGACTGCCAGTGCAGGCCGCCGCCGATATCGCGGTGCCAGACATGGCGGTGGGCATCTACGACTGGGCGCTGCTGCGCAATGTGGCGACCGGCGACTGGCAGCTGGTGCACTGGGGGGATAAAGCAGGCCTTGCCACCCGGCTGGCCTGGCTTGAACAGCAGCAGGCCAAACCGGCCCCCGCTTTTGCCTTGCTGGGGGCGTGGCAGAGCAATATGAGCCGCGCCGAGTATGGCGAGAAGTTTGCCCGCATTCAGGCATACCTTGCCGCGGGGGATTGCTACCAGATCAACCTGACCCAGCGTTTCAGCGCCCCCTATCAGGGGGATGAGTGGCAGGCCTACTGCCTGCTGGCAACCGCCAACAAGGCACCCTTCTCAGCCTTTATCCGCCTGCCGGAGAGTGCGCTGCTGAGCCTCTCCCCCGAGCGGTTCCTGCTGCTCGATGGCCGTCATATCGAAACCAAACCCATCAAGGGCACTCGCCCTCGCCACCCCGATCCGGCCACAGATCGGCAAGTCGCGCGGGAGCTGGCGCAGGCGGACAAGGACAGATCAGAGAATCTGATGATCGTTGATCTGCTGCGCAACGATATCGGTCGGGTCAGCCGGCCTGGCTCGGTCAGCGTGCCTCATCTTTTTGCGGTGGAGTCGTTTCCGGCGGTACATCATCTGGTCTCCACCATCCATGGTGAGCTGGATGCACGCTGGCAAGGGGTCGATCTGCTGCGGGCCTGTTTCCCGGGTGGCTCCATCACCGGCGCCCCCAAGATCCGCGCCATGGAGATCATCGAAGAGCTGGAGCCACAGCGCCGCAATGCCTATTGCGGCAGCATCGGCTATCTCAGCCAGCATGGCCGGATGGATACCAGCATCTGCATTCGCACTCTGATCGCCGAAGCGGGTCGTCTGCACTGCTGGGCCGGTGGCGGCATCATCGCCGACTCCGACGCCGACAGCGAATATCAGGAGACCTATGACAAGGTTGCCCGCATCCTGCCGCCGCTGTCGGCGCTGTAACCCTCCCCACTGTCTGGCCAACGCACAGGAGAGCTCCCCGCCATGGATCGCCACGAACTGCTGACCCGCTTCCAGTTGCAGCGACCCGCCCCGGCCCATCGCCTCGCCATCGGCGGGCTCAGTCCGGCGGCGGTGTTGATCCCGGTGGTGATGCGCGACGAGGGGCTCAGCGTGTTATTGACCCGGCGCAGCCCACGGCTACGTCATCATGGGGGGCAGATCAGCTTTCCCGGCGGGCGACAGGATCCCGGCGACGAAAACCTGATTGCCACGGCGCTGCGGGAGACCGAAGAGGAGCTCGGTATTCCGGCCCGGCTGATTGAAGTGATCGGCACCCTCAACCCGCTCAATACAGTGTCACGATTCGAGGTGCTGCCGGTGCTGGGGCTGCTCGATGGCAACTATCCCCTCATCCTGAGTCCGGATGAGGTGGATCACGCCTTTGAAGTGCCGCTGACCCATCTGCTGGATCGGCGCAACCACATCCCCCTGACCCTTTCCAGAGGGGGGAAAGCGCACACCATCTACTGGATCCCCTGGCAACAGCACTTTATCTGGGGGGCTACCGCCAGCATGATCAACCAATTAGCCCAGCATCTCGCAAAATAACAATTTACCTACATTTGGCTGAGCGAGATTTAATCATTAACACTAAAATAACGTGCCAATTGATAAACAATAATTGAATTTTTCTTGTTTTGATCACATTTCCATAAGAAAGTGCGGTTTTTCGTGCCGTAAAGATGAATTTGATCAACATTTTTGATTAGAAAAACCGTATCCTTGCGCCGACTTAATAAGAACCACACATTCGGGGTGAGATAGATGTCAAACACAGTCACTGGCACGCAGGGAGTTGCGGCGTCAACAGAGCAAGGGATCAGCTCAACTCAAACCACTCGTTGGGAAAAACGCGACTCTACCTGGGTCATCAGTCTGTTCGGGACCGCGGTTGGCGCGGGGATCCTGTTCCTGCCGATCAACGCGGGTATGGGCGGTTTCTGGCCGCTGGTCGTCATGGCGCTGCTGGTAGGTCCCATGACCTATCTGGCCCACCGTGGTCTGGCCCGCTTCGTGCTCTCCTCCAAAAAGCCAAATGCAGACATCACCGAAGTGGTGGAAGAGCACTTTGGCGTGGGTGCCGGTAAATTAATCACCCTGCTCTACTTCTTCGCCATCTACCCCATCGTGCTGATCTACGGCGTGGGTATCACCAACACCGTCGAAAGCTTTATGGTCAACCAGCTGCAGATGAGTGCCCCGCCGCGCTGGATCCTCTCCATCGTGCTGATCATGGGCATGATGTCGGTGATGCTGGCCGGTGAAAAGCTGATGCTGAAAGTGACCGAGCTGCTGGTTTATCCGCTGATCGCCATTCTGGCCGGTATCTCCCTCTACCTGATCCCGGACTGGACCGGCGCGGCGCTGGAGCAAGTACCCTCTGCCAAGGATTTCGCCACTACCCTGTGGCTGACCATCCCGGTACTGGTCTTCTCCTTCAACCACAGCCCGGCTATCTCCAGCTTCTCCCTGGCCCAGCGCCGCGACCACGGTGATCAGGCTGTCGAGAAAGCCGATGCCATTCTCAAACGTACCGCCATGGTGCTGCTGGGCTTCGTGATGTTCTTCGTCTTCTCCTGCGTTATGAGCCTGACACCGGCCCAGCTGGCAGAAGCCAAGGCTCAGAACATCGCCGTGCTCTCCTATCTGGCCAACCAGCATGCCAGCCCCATCATCTCCTACTTTGGTCCGCTGGTTGCGTTCGTGGCCATCGTTTCCTCCTTCTTCGGCCACTATCTGGGTGCCCGTGAAGGTCTGAAAGGGATGATCGTGCAGAACATGCGCAAGTCCGGCAAAGAGCCGAACGCCAAGAAAGTCGAGATGTTCATCATCGCCTTCTTCATCCTGACCCTGTGGGGCACTGCCATTGCCAACCCCTCCATCCTGGGCATGATTGAATCCTTGGGCGGCCCGATCATCGCTACCATCCTGTTCATCATGCCGATGTACGCCATCAAGCGCGTACCGGCCATGGCGAAATATCAGGGCCATATCAGCAACGTATTTGTCGCTGTGATGGGGATGATCGCCATCTCCGCCATCCTCTATCAGCTGGTCGGTTAATCCCCCACCTGCCACTGATAGCAAAAAGCCAGCCGAACACTCTGCTGGCTTTTTTATCTCTGCAATCTGTGCCTCCGCGATTCCCCTGCTCTCTCCTTATTATTCCCCCACCTTATTGGATATCTGCATGCTCACCAGCGCCATGACAGAGCACTTCGGGTATCAACATGACGCCCCCATACCCGCAGCTCAATATCGCCAACACGTTTACTCCCCCTCACCAAATCATGATGGCGTGTCTGATAGGACGGGTTGAGCTCATCTGCCGCAGCCAGCTATCTTCGTTCTTCTGTGATGCTGTGATTGTCTTGAAGATCTGGGGTAAGCCATAGCAATCGGCTGTTGGCAGAGCAGGCAAAAATGTGTAGCGCACAACAGAAGGAGGAAGCACAACTCGAAGGGATAAAGATAAGGCAGCGCCCTGGAGAAGGGCGACAGAATGTCCGGCACATCAGCCAATGAAATTGATCAAAGAGGAATACAGAGCAAAGCCGGCAATAAAAAGCGCCCTCCGAAGAGGGCGCAAGTGTGTTGCGAAACTGACCGTTGCGAGATCAGGCTTCGCGGCTCGGTACCGGAGCCACATCCAGCAGGGTTTCATCTTCGGCCATGCAAGCAGCGGCGGTGAACAGCACGTCGGTGGAGCTGTTCAGCGCTGTCTCGGCAGAATCCTGCAACACGCCGATGATAAAGCCGACGGCCACCACCTGCATGGCGATGTCGTTGCTGATACCAAACAGGCTACAGGCCAGCGGGATCAGCAGCAAGGAGCCACCGGCGACACCGGACGCGCCACAGGCACTGACGGTGGCAACCACAGAGAGCAGCACGGCCGTTGCCATGTCCACTTCCATCCCCAGGGTATGTACCGCCGCCATGGCGAGCACAGTGATGGTGATGGCCGCACCTGCCATGTTGATGGTGGCACCCAGCGGGATGGAGACAGCGTAGGTATCTTTGGGCAGGCGCAGTTTTTCACAGAGCGCCATGTTGACCGGGATGTTGGCGGCAGAGCTGCGGGTAAAGAAGGCGGTCACACCGCTCTCTTTGAGGCAAGTCAGCACCAGCGGATAGGGGTTGCGCTTGATCTTCCAGAAGACGATCAACGGGTTGACCACGAAGGCGATAAACAGCATGCAGCCGATCAGCACCACCAGCAGTTGGGCATAGCCAAACAGGGCGTCAAAGCCGGTCTCTGCCAGCGTGGAGGCAACCAGACCCAGGATCCCGAGCGGAGCACAGCGGATCACCGCTTTCACGATGGCGGAGACACCGTGAGACAGGTCAGTGATGAGCGCCTTGGTGCTCTCGTTGGCATGGCGCATGGCGATACCCAGACCGATGGCCCACGCCAGGATCCCGATATAGTTGGCATCCATCAGCGCCTTGACCGGGTTGGTCACCACGTTGAACAGCAGGGTCTGCAGCACCTCGGTGATCCCGCCTGGCGGGGTGATCTCGGCAGTATTGGCCACCAGATGGAGGTTGGAGGGGAACAGGAAGCTGGCAATCACCGCGACCACGGCCGCAGAGAAGGTACCAAAGAGGTAGAGAGCCAGCAGCGGGCGAATATTGGTCTTCTGACCCTGCTTGTGACCAATGATGGCCGCCATCACCAGTACGAATACCAGGAGAGGGGCTACTGCTTTCAGTGCGCCAACAAACAGACTGCCGAGCAGACCTGCCGTTTTCGCCCACTCGGGCGCAAACAGTGCCAGCAAGATACCAAATACCAGACCAACCAGGATCTGGCTGACCAGGCTGGTGCTATTGACCAGCCGAAGGAGGGGGTGTTGTTGTGTCATCAAAAAAGTCCCTAAGCACCGTAGTGCATGAATCATGAGTCCTGTCTGCAACCACTCATCGGGAGACCCCTGTCGCCCGGATGTGGTGTCTGTGGCCAGCCTTCTGTCGGGCCGATCCGCCAGTCACCGGATTGCATGTCGGAATATCCCATTCGCCATCTTTTTTTTCCAGAGACTCACCAAAAAATATCCCGTTTCCATCACAAAAAACCGCAACAAAACCTTAACCACAGCGCAACCACCCATTTTTGTACGTTTTATCGACACTCTCTGCCCTCACCCTCACGACCATTCCTGTGCCACCCGTGACCGGTGTCGCTGTGCTATCATCCCCCATTTGCCGCGGAGCCTTGCCATGATCCCATCCCTGCTCAACCAATATTTTGGTTTCTCCGCACTCAGACCAGGTCAGGAGGCGGTGATCAGCCGGGTGCTGGCAGGTCAGAGTGCCGCCGCCATCTTTCCCACCGGCTCCGGCAAGTCCCTCTGCTATCAGCTACCTGCCCTCGCCCTGCCTCACCTGACCCTGGTTATCTCGCCGCTGCTGGCGCTGATGCACGATCAACTCACCTTCCTCAAAAGCAAGGGAATAAGCGCCGCTACCCTCGACTCAAGCCAGAGCCCGGAGGAGAGTCGACGAGTGATGCAGCAGGCGCTGGATGGCCAGCTCAAGATCCTGATGATTTCGGTAGAGCGACTCAAGAACGAGCGTTTTCGCCGTTTTATCCAGCAAGTGCCCCTATCACTGCTGGTGGTTGACGAAGCTCACTGTATTTCTGAGTGGGGCCACAACTTTCGCCCCGACTACCTCAAGCTGCCGAGCTATCGCCATGATCTGAAGATCCCGCAGGTGCTGCTGCTCACCGCCACCGCCACACCGGCGGTGATTCAGGATATGCAGACCAAATTCGGCATCGCGCCGGAGGGGGTCGTGGTTACCGGTTTCTATCGCCCCAATCTTGATCTGGCGGTCATTCCCCTGGCGCCCGATGCGCGGGATAGCTGGCTCACGCAGGAGTTGGCCAACGATCCGGCGGCCCCCACCATCGTCTACGTCACCTTGCAACACACCGCAGAAGCCTGTGCCGAGCAACTCATTAGAGAAGGGATCAACGCCCGCGCCTATCATGCCGGACTCGACTCGGCGCTGCGCAGTCAAATCCAGCACGACTTCATGGCGGGCAAGGTGGACTGCATCGTCGCCACCATCGCCTTTGGCATGGGGATCGACAAAGCGGATATCCGGCGGGTCATTCACTACGATCTGCCCAAATCCATCGAGAACTACAGCCAGGAGATTGGCCGCGCCGGACGGGATGGCCAACCATCGCGCTGTATCGTGCTGGCCAACCAGAGCCAGCTGCCGGTGCTGGAGAACTTCGTCTACGGCGATACGCCGGATTTGAGTGCCATTCTCCAACTTCTTGCCATCATCAAGCAGAGTGGAAGCGAGTGGGAATTCACCCTGCTGCGCCTCTCCAACGACACCAATATCCGCCAGTTGCCCCTTAAAACCCTGCTGGTCTATCTGGAGATGGCGGGCATCATCACCCCGGCCTACAGCTATTACGCCGACTACCGCTTCAAATTTGTGCTGGATAAAGATGAGATAGTGAGCCGCTTCAATCCGGATCGCCGCCATTTTCTGGAGCAGCTGTTCACCTGCGCCCCGCAAGCGCGCAGCTGGTGCACCATGGACTTTGATGCCCTCTGGCAGGGCTATCAGGGGGAGCGGCAGCGGGCCGTTGCGGCGCTCGACTACCTGCAGCAGCAAGGCTGGATCGAGCTTGAAAGCAAACAGATGACCGAGGTCTACCGGATCACCCGTCAGGGGTGGGACAACGAGCAGGAAGCAAATGCCCTGCACGCCCTGTTCCAGCAAAAAGAGCGGAGCGAGCTGGCCAGACTGCAAGCCATGCTCGACTTTTTCACCTCAAGTGAGTGCCTGAGCCACCGCCTCGCCCGCTATTTTGCCGATGAGGTGGCGCCGGTTCATTGTGGCCACTGTTCGGTTTGTCGCGGCGAGGTGGCACATCTCCAGCCCCTACCCTCACTGACCATGCCAAACGAGGCGGGGATCCGCGCCTGGTGCGATCCGCTGATTGCCAAGACAGGTTCGGTGGATGCGCGTGTTCTGGCCCGTTTCCTGTGCGGCATCACCACACCGCTGGCCAGCCGGATCAAGGCCAAATCGCTGGCGGGTGCAGGCCAGTTGGCCGCCCACCCGTTTGCCCGCGTCCTGGCGGCAGTGCAACAAGCCTACCCTTGCTAGATGAGTGCTGGCGGCGTCAATAGCCACCAGCAGAAACAAGCGTTTACAGACACAGAAAAAGAAGACCCTCGCGGTTGCGAGGGTCAAGCCAACGGAAACGTGCTTAAACAGAGCTTGGTGAGGCAACAGTCAACTCTCTTGCTAAAGCATCTTGCTGCTCACACATCGCCAATCTAGGGCACTCAAAATGTAGCGTCAATGTAAAAATTAGAGCCAAAACTCCAAACAAAGTAATTTACGTTGACGTTCACGTAATGACATTCTCATCCATAACCCCGCCAACCCGCAGCCCCATTGCCTTTCGTCAACCCCCTTAATCTTTTCGCAATAAGTTCCCTCTTTCCCATAAACATTTATTTTTTATGTCTTTGACATTTACCTCACTATCGTGGCAAAAATAATTTAACAGTCAGTAACATAGCGGTGTTGTTGACTGACCCTCCCCGCACAAGGATCGGGCAGGTTTCTTCAGAATTTAACCTATCAACCGTGATGGATTACTGGAGTCTGTTGACTAGGCTTTAAAAGCGCACAACACAAAAGCAGTCATCCACTTTTTTCAGGGTAAGCGACTATAACGAGGGCAAAGTTATGGGCATATTCGAGCATTACCAACAGCGATATGAAAAAGCGAGAGAAGAGGAATATACCATCCAGGAGTTCCTGGATATGTGTAAGCAGGACAAAGCCTGCTACGCCTCCGCAGCCGAACGTCTGCTGACCGCCATTGGTGAGCCGGAGATGGTAGACACCTCAGCCAACCCCAGACTGAGCCGACTCTTCTCCAACCGCGTCGTGGCACGCTATCCCGCCTTCAAGGATTTCTACGGGATGGAAGAGGCCATCGAACAGATCGTCTCCTACCTCAAACACTCCGCCCAGGGGCTGGAGGAGAAGAAACAGATCCTCTATCTGCTGGGCCCCGTTGGCGGCGGTAAATCCTCGCTGGCAGAGAAACTCAAATCCCTGATGCAGAAGGTGCCCATCTATCGCATCAAGGGCTCACCGGTCAACGATCACCCCTTCTGCCTGTTCGATATCGAAGAGGATGGGGAGATCCTGGAAAAAGAGTACGGCATCCCGCGCCGTTACCTGCGTCCCATCATGTCACCCTGGGTGGCCAAACGCCTGCACGAGTTTGGCGGCGACATCACCAAGTTCAAGGTGGAGAAGGTCAACCCCTCCATCCTCGATCAGATTGCCATCGCCAAAACGGAACCGGGTGATGACAACAACCAGGATATCTCCTCACTGGTCGGCAAGGTCGACATCCGCATGCTGGAGCACTTCGCCCAGGATGATGCCGATGCCTACTCCTACTCAGGTGCGCTGTGTAAAGCGAACCAGGGGGTTATGGAGTTTGTGGAGATGTTCAAGGCCCCCATCAAGGTGCTGCACCCGCTGCTGACAGCAACCCAGGAGGGAAACTATAACGGTACCGAAGGTCTCTCTGCCCTACCCTTTGACGGCATCTTGCTGGCCCACTCCAACGAATCTGAGTGGCAGCAGTTCCGCAACAACAAGAACAACGAGGCCTTCCTCGACCGGGTTTACATCGTCAAGGTGCCTTACTGCCTGCGCGTCTCGGAAGAGGTGAAGATCTACGAGAAGCTGCTGATCAACAGCGAATTGACCGAGGCCAAATGCGCTCCGGGCACCCTTGAACTCTTGGGCCAGTTCTCGGTGTTGTCACGGCTGAAAGAGCCGGAAAACTCCAGCATCTACTCCAAGATGCGGGTCTATGATGGCGAGAGCCTCAAAGACACCGATCCGAAGGCGAAGAGCTATCAGGAGTATCGCGACTACGCCGGTGTGGACGAAGGGATGAATGGTCTCTCTACCCGCTTTGCGTTCAAGATCCTCTCCCGCGTCTTCAACTTCGACCACGCGGAAGTGGCCGCCAACCCGGTGCACCTCTTCTATGTGCTGGAGCAACAGATCGAGCGCGAGCAGTTCCCGCAAGAGCTGCACGATCGCTACCTTGAGTTCATCAAGGGCTATCTGACCCCACGCTATGTGGAGTTCATCGGCAAGGAGATCCAGACTGCCTATCTCGAGTCCTACTCCGAGTACGGGCAGAACATCTTCGATCGCTACGTCACCTACGCCGACTTCTGGATCCAGGATCAGGAGTACCGTGACCCCGAAACCGGCCAGCTGTTTGACAGAGCATCCCTCAACAGCGAGCTGGAGAAAATTGAAAAACCTGCCGGGATCAGCAACCCGAAAGATTTCCGTAACGAAATCGTCAACTTCGTGCTGCGTGCCCGGGCAAACAATGCAGGCCGTAACCCCAACTGGACCAGTTACGAGAAGCTGCGCACCGTGATCGAGAAGAAGATGTTCTCCAACACGGAAGAGCTGCTGCCGGTTATCTCCTTCAACAGCAAAACCTCGGCTGAGGAGCAGAAGAAGCACGATAACTTTGTCGAACGGATGATGGAGAAAGGCTACACCCGTAAACAGGTGCGACTGCTCTCCGAATGGTATCTCAGGGTACGCAAGTCATCCTGACCCTGACTGTTCAAGGGGGAGTTATGGCGCATTTTATCGACCGCAGGCTCAACGGCAAAAACAAAAGCGCTGTCAATCGGCAGCGCTTCATCCGCCGCTACAAGAAGCAGATAAAACAAGCGGTCTCGGATGCTGTCTCCAAACGCAGCATTCAGGACGTAGACAAGGGCGAGAGCATCAGCATCCCGACCAAGGATATCGGCGAGCCCCATTTCCATCAGGGGCAAGGCGGTAAACGGGAGATGGTGCATCCCGGTAATGATCAATTCGTCTCCGGCGACAAGATTGACCGCCCCAAAGGAGGGGGCGGCGGACAGGGTTCCGGCGAGGGGCAGGCATCCAATCAGGGTGAAGGGGCCGATGACTTCGTGTTCCAGATCTCCAAGGATGAGTATCTCGATCTGCTGTTTGAAGATCTGGAGCTGCCCAGGCTGCAGAAAACCCAGCTCAACCAGCTAATGGAGGTGAAAACCTATCGGGCGGGCTACACCTCCAACGGGGTGCCCGCCAACATCAACGTGGTGCGTTCCCTGCAAAATTCGCTGGCGCGGCGCATGGCGCTGCAAGCGGGCAAGAAACGCCAACTGCACGAACTGGAAGAGCGGCTGGCTCTGCTGGCCACCGATCCCAACGAGCACTTTGCGGAAATAGCCCTGCTCGAGAAGGAGATCAGAGAGCTGAAACGACGGATCGATGCGGTGCCGTTTATTGACACCTTCGATCTCAAATTCAACAACTTCGTCAAACGGCCCGTCCCCTCCAGCCAGGCGGTAATGTTCTGCCTGATGGACGTCTCGGGCTCCATGGATCAGGCCACCAAGGAGATGGCCAAGCGTTTCTATATCCTGCTCTATCTGTTCCTGAGCCGGACCTACAAGAACGTCGAGGTGGTCTATATCCGCCACCATACCCAGGCCAAGGAGGTGGATGAACACGAGTTCTTTTACTCCCAGGAGACTGGCGGCACCATCGTATCCAGCGCCCTCAAGATGATGAACGACATCATCAATGAGCGTTACCCCGCCAACCAGTGGAACATCTATGCGGCGCAGGCGTCGGATGGTGACAACTGGGCCGATGACTCACCGCAATGCAGGGAGATCCTGGCGCGGGACATCATGCCAAGGGTGCGGTACTACTCCTACATCGAGATCACCACCCGTGCCCACCAGACCCTGTGGCACGAATATGAGTCGGTAGCCAGCCAGTTCCCCCACTTTGCGATGGAGCACATTCGCAAGGTCGAGGATATCTATCCGGTGTTCCGCGAGCTGTTCAAGAAACAAGCGGCGTGAGGAGGTCACATGATCGAAACAGAAAAACGTGTAGCGCCACTGGATGACGGACCAGACTGGAACTTCGATCTGCTGGAGACCTATCACCAGGAGATCGCCCGGGTCGCCCGTTTCTACAAGCTGGACACCTACCCCAACCAGATCGAGGTGATCACCGCCGAACAGATGATGGATGCCTACTCCAGCGTCGGCATGCCCATCGGCTATCAGCATTGGTCGTTCGGCAAGCGCTTTATCCATACAGAGCGCAACTACAAGCGCGGCCAGATGGGGCTGGCCTACGAGATCGTCATCAACTCAGATCCCTGCATCGCCTACCTGATGGAGGAGAACACCATGCCGATGCAGGCGCTGGTGATGGCCCACGCCTGCTACGGTCATAACTCCTTCTTCAAGAACAACTACCTGTTCAAAGCCTGGACCGATGCCTCCTCCATCATCGACTACCTGCTGTTCGCCAAGAACTACATCACCCAGTGTGAAGAGAAGCATGGCATCGAGGCAGTGGAGCAGCTGCTCGACTCCTGCCATGCCCTGATGAACTTCGGGGTCGATCGCTACAAGCGTCCCCAGAAGATCTCGATGGCCGAGGAGAAGCGGCGCCAGAAGGCGCGGGAAGATTATCTGCAGACTCAGGTCAACGAGCTGTGGCGTACTCTGCCCAAACAGCATAAAGCGGCTGGCGTGGAGGACAGGCGCTACCCCGCAGAGCCCCAGGAGAACATTCTCTACTTCATCGAGAAGAATGCCCCCTTGCTGGAGCCCTGGCAGCGGGAAGTGGTGCGCATCGTGCGCAAGATCAGCCAGTATTTCTATCCGCAAAAGCAGACTCAGGTGATGAACGAGGGGTGGGCCACCTTCTGGCACTACACCATCCTCAATCACCTCTATGACGAGGGCAAGCTGAGCGATCGCTTCATGATGGAGGTGCTGCACAGCCACACCAATGTGGTCTATCAACCTGCTTACAACAGTCGCTACTACTCGGGGATCAACCCTTATGCGCTAGGGTTTGCCATGTTTACCGACCTGCGCCGCATCTGCGAGAACCCGACCGAGGAGGATAGATACTGGTTCCCCGACTATGCCGGCAGCAACTGGGTCGAAACCCTCCACTTTGCCATGCAGAACTTCAAGGATGAGAGCTTTATCAGCCAGTTCTTAAGCCCGAAAGTGATGCGGGATATGAAGCTGTTCGCTATTGATGACGACGATCTGAAGAACTATCTGAAGGTCTCCGCCATCCACAATGACGAGGGGTACCGTCAGGTGCGCAATACCCTGTCGGCCCAATACAACCTCAGCAATCTGGAACCCAATATTCAGGTCTACAACGTTGCCGTGAAGGGGGATCGCTCCCTCACCCTGCGCTATGTGCCCCACAACCGCATACCCCTTGGCGACTCACGCCATGAGGTGCTCAAACACCTGCATCAGCTGTGGGGGTTTGATGTAGTGCTGGAGCAGGACAACGGTGAACTACCACCCGATATCATCGGCCGTTGTCCGGAGCGCAAACCGGGGATCTGACCCATGCCCCTATATCTCGACGGCCCACTTCAGTGGGCCGTTTTTTATCAGCTTTCGCCTCTGCCTTCATCATCGCAGCACAACCCGAACAAACCACAATATAGAAAGAGGCCCGCATAATGTGCGGGCCTCTTTGCCTTGCGGTCACTCTGCAGCGATTATCAGTAGAAGGTCTGCTGCTCTGCGGCCATCGCCTTGAGACGGGCACAGGGGGCGAACCGGTCGCCATGGCGCTTCTGGTAATACTCCAGACGGCCAACCAGATGATCAATCCCAAGCGTGTCCATGTAGCGGAACGGGCCGCCAAGGAATGGTGGGAAGCCGATACCGAAGATGGCGCCGATATCGCCATCACGGGCCGACGCCACCACACCGCTATCCAACGCCATGGCCGCTTCATTAAGCATCAGCAACACGCAGCGCTCGGCGATCTCCTGACGAGCCAGCTTGGCAGACGGCTTGATGCCGAGCACGCCATAGACGCTCTCGTCCACCGTCTTCTTGCCCTCTTTGCCAGTCAGCTTGTTGCGCGGTGCCGCCTTGCCATAGAGGTAGAAGCCCTTGCCGTTCTTGCGTCCCTTGCGATCATTTTGCAGCAGCTTGTCGAACGCCTTGGGCGCCTGGAACTGCTCGCCGCCCAGCTCTTTCTCAAGGATGGGGGAGATCTTGGCGCCCACATCGATCCCCACCTCATCGAGCAAGGTGATGGGGCCAACCGGGAAGCCAAAGTCCAGCAGCGCGCTATCCAGCACCTCCACCGGCTCCCCTTCCAGCACCAGTCTTGCCGCCTCATTCATGTAGGGCGCCAGGATGCGGTTGACATAGAAACCGGCTTCGTCCTTCACCACGATGGGGGTTTTGCCCTGGGCACGGGCAAAAGCCAGGGTGGTGGCGACCGTCTCGGCACTGGTGCCAGCGTGGGGGATGATCTCCGCCAGCGGCATCTTGTCCACCGGGCTGAAGTAGTGCAGCCCCACGACTCGCTCCGGGTGCGCCGCCTCTGCCGCAATCTGGTTGATGGGCAAGGAAGAGGTGTTGGAGGCAAACACTGTGTGCTCACCACACTCGCGCTCCACGTCTTTCACCATCTGGTGTTTGAGATTGAGATCTTCAAACACCGCCTCAACCACCATGTCCACCCGGTGGAAACCGGAGTAGTCGAGGGTACCGGTCAACAGGCTCATCTGCTTTTCCAGCTCGCTGCGCAAGATGTGACGACGCTTGAGCTTCTTGGCCAGAATGTCGTAGCTGTAGCGCATGGCATTGCCGATCCCGGCGCTTGCCACATCCTTGATCCGCACCGGCACGCCCGCCTTGGTAGCGGTGACGAACGCAATGCCGCCCCCCATCAGACCACCGCCCAACACGGCCGCGTGGCCCACCTTGCGCGGCTCGGCCCCCTGATAGGTGACCTCTTTCTTCATCTCGGTGGTGGCAAAGAAGATGGAGCGCAGAGCGGCAGACTCGGCTGTCATCACCAGCTCGCCAAAGTGGCGGGATTCAGCGGCCAGACCGGCTTTCATCCCCTCCTCCACGCCGATGCGCACAACATCCAGGATCCGCTCCGGCGCCGGGTAGTTGCCGCGGGTCTTGGCTTTCACCCCCTTGCTGGCCTGATCGAACAGCACCTTGCGGCCCAGCTTGTTGGTCTCCAGCACCTTGCCCTGCAGATCCCGTTTCAACTGATGGCGCGGTTTGCCCTTCTTGGCCAGCTTGATGGCAGCATCCAACAAGATTGACGGCGGCACCACATCGTCCACCAGCCCCAATTTCTTGGCTTGTTTGGCCCGCACCTGCTTGCCGGTCAGCATCAGATCCAGCGCCTTGGCCACCCCGATGAGGCGAGGCAGACGCTGGGTACCGCCAGAGCCCGGCAGCAGACCGAGCTGCACTTCCGGCAATCCCAGCACAGATTTTCCGTGATCGGTCACCACCCGACCATGGCAGGCCAGCGCCAGCTCCAGCCCGCCACCGAGGCAGGGGCCGTGAATGGCGGCGATCACCGGAATGGTCAGCCCCTCGATCTCGGCAAAGATCTCCTGCCCTTCTCGCGACAGGGTCTCGGCATCCTTGGCACTGGTGCAGGCGGCCAGCATGGTAATATCAGCGCCGGCGATGAAGGAGTCCTTCTTGCCGGAGGTGATCACCAGACCGATCAAATCCTTGTTGCGTTTCACTTCGGCCAGCACGGTGCGGATCTCCTCCACAAAGGCGGCCTTGAGGGTATTCATGCTCTCGCCCGGCACATCCATGGTGAGGATGCCGATGCCATCTTTGCGAACATCCAGGGAAAAAGTCTTAGCGCTCATCATTCAACCTCCAACACCATAGCCACGCCCAATCCACCCGCCGCGCAGGCGGTGTTGAGCCCCAGTCCCCCGCCGCGACGACGCAGCTCGTGCAGGGTCTGGGTGATCATCCGCGCACCGGTCGCGGCAAAGGGGTGGCCATAGGCCAGCGAACCACCGAGGACGTTGAACTTCTCCATGTCCACCTCGCCGATGGCCTGATCGCGGCCCAGCTTGTCACGGGCAAACTCGTGGCTGGCAAACATCTTGAGGTTGGCCAGCGTCTGGGCGGCAAAGGCTTCGTGCATGTCGATCAGGGTCAGATCACCGAGCGTGATACCAGCTCTGTCCAGCGCCAGCGGCGTAGCGTAGGAGGGCCCCATCAGCATGTCTTGCCAGACATCGATGGCCGAGAAGGCGAAGCTGCGGATATAGCCAAGCGGTTCGAGTCCCAGCTCTTTCGCCCGACCTTCGCGCATCAGCAACACTGCGGCGGCGCCATCGGTCAGCGGCGTGGCGTTGGCCGCAGTCACTGTGCCATGAACCCGGTCAAACACCGGCTTGAGCTTGGCGTAGCTCGCGAGATCCGAGCTTTCACGGATATTGTTGTCCCGCTCCAGCGGCGACTTGTAGGGCGGCACATGGGCGGTAAACACCTCGCCACTGAGCTTGCCATCGGCCCAAGCCTGCGCGGCCAGAGTGTGGGAGCGGTGAGCCAGCGCATCTTGCGCCTCGCGGCTGATCTGGTGGCTCTTGGCCATCTGCTCGGCGGTCTGCCCCATGGAGAGGCCGGTGGAATATTCCGCCACAGCGGGCGGCACCGGCAGCAGATCCTTGATCCTCAATGTCCGCAGAATATTGAAGCGCTGCTGCAGATTGCGCGCCTTGTTGAGATCCACCAGGGCGCGGGCCAGCTTCTTGCTCACCCCGATAGGCAACACGGAGGAGGAGTCAGCACCGCCGGCGATGGCGATGTCTACGGTACCGGCCATGATGGATTCGGTGACGTTGGCCACCGCCTGAAAACTGGTGGCGCAAGCGCGGGAGACGCTATAGGCATCGGTATTGACGCTCATGCCGGTGCCAAGCACGATTTCACGGGCAATGTTGGGGGCTTCCGGCATCTGAACCACCTGACCAAACACCAGCTGGTCGATAAGCTTGGGATCAAGATCGGTACGGGCGAGCATTTCGCTCACCACCAGTTTGCCGAGATCGACTGCAGGCACGCCATGAAAGGCGGTGGCCTGCTTGGCAAAGGGGGTACGCAGCCCCGCCACGACGGCAATCCGTTCGCCCTGGCGAGTCGTCAGTTTCAATGGCTGTTTCATCCTGGCTCCTTGGTTTAAAAGGCAGAGGTCTGACCTCATTGCGCCACATCTTAACAATCCAATCACAAGTTTCATACAGCTGATTGAAACTAAATTAAGCACGGCAAGGCCCCTTTGCTCGCCCTTGGGGAGCAACTGGAGTATAAAAAGATCAACTTCCATAAAAACAACGGGTTTATCGCATGGCAGCGGCCGAGTTCAGAGCACTTAGGGACTATCTTGGCAGTCAGATCCTGGGGCAGGAGGAGCTAATAGAAGGGCTCCTGATTGCCCTGTTATGTGAAGGACATGTGTTAATCGAAGGGGCTCCCGGGCTGGCCAAAACCCGCGCCGTCAAGGCGCTCGCTGGCGCCGTCGAAGGGCGCTTTGCCCGTATCCAGTTTACCCCCGACCTGCTTCCTGCCGATCTCACCGGCAGCGAGGTGTTTCACCCGCAGGATGCCAGTTTTGTATTCCAGCCAGGCCCCCTCTTCAACCATCTGGTGCTGGCGGACGAGATCAACCGGGCGCCGGCCAAGGTGCAATCAGCACTCCTGGAAGCCATGGCCGAACACCAGATCACCGTGGGCAAAAAGAGCTGGCGGCTGCCGCCTCTCTTTATGGTCGCCGCCACCCAGAATCCTATCGAGCAGGAGGGAACCTATCCCCTGCCGGAGGCTCAGCTCGACCGTTTTTTGCTCAAGTTGATGGTGGACTACCCGAGCCCCACCATGGAGCTCGCCATCTTGCAGCTCAACGCCAGCGGCGAACAGCTTGGCGCGGCACCAGTGATCCTGAGCCAGAGCACCTTGCAACGTGCCCGCAGCGAGGTGCTGGCGGTGACCATGCAAAGCCGACTGGAACACTATCTGGTGGAGCTGGTCTGCGCCACTCGCCCGGGCAGCGGCCTGTGCCCTGCCCTTGAGCCATTGATTGCCGTGGGGGCCAGCCCTCGGGCTACGCTGGGGCTGGCTCGCTCCGCCCGCGCCCGAGCCTGGCTTGCCGGACGTGATTATGTGCTGCCGGAAGATATTCAGCTGCAAGCCTATCCGGTGCTGCGCCACCGCCTTATCCCCAGCTATCAGGCACTGGCCGACAATCTGGATAACGATATCCTGATCGCCCAACTGCTGGATCAGGTGCCATGCCCCTAGAACCCGGTCTGCATCCCGATATCGCCCTGTCGCTGCCACGGCTGCTCAATATCCGGCTATGGGCCAAGGCCAGGAAGCCACCTCACGCAGGCAGAAGCAGCAGCGAACGCGGCAAACCGGTCCGCTCTCCCGGACTCACGTTTCGGGAGCTGCGCGCCTATCAGGCTGGTGACGAGGTGCGCCATATCGACTGGCGAGTGACCGCACGCCTCGGTCGTCCCTATACCCGTCTCTATAGTGAAGAGCTGGATCAGGCGCACTGGCTGCTGCTTGATCTCTCCCCCGCCATGTATTTCGGCTCCACGCTGCAGCTCAAGGCGCGACTGGGGTGCGAGCTGGCTGCAGCCCTGATCTGGCAAGGGGAGAAGCTGCACAACACCCTGATCTGCCACGGGCTTATCCCAAATCACCAGAGCCAGCGCGGCAGCGTGCTGCCCCTGCTCGAATCCCTCTGCCATCACTATCAGCAAGGGCTGGCCCGCCGGGCGCTTTCTCACTCGCTGGGCGACACCTTGTCCGGCGTGAAGCTGCCTCACGGTGCCAAGCTGACGATCATCACCGATCACAGACCCTGCGAGTCGGCGCTCTGTCAGCAATTGCAGCTGCTCTCCCGCCGCCACGATATTCACTATTGGCAGATCCGTGACCCCCTCGAGGCAGCCCTTCCCCCTGACGGCCAGCTGCCAGTGGCTATCGATCGGCCAGGGCAGCACTATCAAGGCTGGCTGGATGGGAGCCATGCCGGTTTCTCCCAGCGCTACCGGCATGCCGCCGAGCAGCAGCTGGCCCACGGCAAGCAGTTGCTGTTGCCATTGGTGCAGCGCCTCTATCTGCTCGATAACAGCCAGACGCTGCAACAGCAGTGGCAGGAGGGGTTATGTCATCAGGGATGATCTCGCCCGCCGAACTCGACAGCGCCAGTCCCGCCTCCGAGGCTATCACCCCGCCGCTGGCCGCCCTGATGCGCGACATCCACCCGGGGCCGGATCTGATTGAACAGAGTCTTGATCCCAGAGTGCTGGCGCTATTGTGGCTATTGATCACCGGCTTATTGCTGCTACTGATCGTCCTGATTGCCCGGAGAGTGATACGTTACCGCCGCTGGTGTCATCAGCTGGAGGGAGATCCGGCGCTGCTGGTGGCACGCATACAGGAGGCCCTGCGTCATGAAGCACTGCAACGCTGGCCCGAGGCGCGCCAATTGCAGGGAGAGGCGTGGCTCGCCTTCGTCGATCGCCACGGGGGCAGCGATTTCAGCCAGTTCGCCCCTCACTGGAGCGGTTGGCTCTATGGCAGCCAGAACCCGAGCAGCGAGCAGTGCGAACAGTTGCGGCAAGATTATCGGCGCTGGGGTCAGACCCTCTTCTTGCAGCTCTCCCCCCGCTCGGGGCGTAAAACCGCACGGAGGCATTCATGATCCTGGCCTGGCCCTGGTTTGCGCTGGCGCTGGTACTGCCCTTGCTGGTGCGCTTCGGCTTGCCGCCCCTGCGCCGCGGCTATCTGGCTCACCCCGGGTTTGCGCTGCTGCGCCCTCAGGCCGGATTGCCGCTCTGGCGCGCCATGCTGCTCTGGTGCGCCCTTATCCTCGCCCTCTGCCGCCCCCAGTGGTGGGGGGAACCGGTGGTCCAATATGAGGGGAGTCGGGATCTGCTGCTGGCGGTGGATCTGTCAGACAGCATGCGCACCCCTGATATGCTCGATAACGGCGAGCAGCAAGCACGGCTGACGGCGGTGCGCCAGCAGATCAAGGCGCTGATCGCCAAACGGGCCGGAGACAGGGTGGGCCTCATCGTCTTTGCCGATCACGCCTATCTGCTCTCTCCCCTCACTCAGGAGATCCCGGCGCTGTTGACCTTGAGCGACGAGCTCGATTTTGATCTGGTCGGCCGAACCACCGCCCTTGGCGAGGCGATCCAGCTGGCACGTCAGCATGGGGATCCGGGTCGCCCCACCGCCCTGCTGCTGGTCACTGATGGCCGCAATACCGCAGGCAATGCCGACCCGCTGCAGGAGGCCAAACTCGCCGCAGCGCAGGGAATACGGATCTACACGCTGGGGGTCGGGGCCGATCCCGATACCTTTATCCAACCCTACGATGAGGCGGGCAGCGGTCAGGCCGATCCCAGCAGCGAACTGGACGAGCCGCTTCTTCAAGCGCTGGCCCGGACAGGACAGGGGCGCTATTTCAGGGCGCGAACCCAAAGCGATCTCGATGCCATCAATGCGACTCTCAATG
This sequence comes from Aeromonas sp. 25-AL00135, assembly GCF_054052385.1. Taxonomy (NCBI): domain Bacteria; kingdom Pseudomonadati; phylum Pseudomonadota; class Gammaproteobacteria; order Aeromonadales; family Aeromonadaceae; genus Aeromonas; species Aeromonas sp. 25-AL00135. The sequence goes on from NZ_JBSTYQ010000006.1 coordinate 88,510, forward strand.
CCCTTGAACCTGCCCCTATGCCCGTTGCCCAGTACCAGCCGGTGATCGAGCTCTACCCCTGGCCATTGGCACTGCTTTGTGGCTTGCTGCTTCTGCCATCAAGGCACGGCAGACTGGAGTTTCGCATGGTGCGTAACTGGCTGGCACGAGGCGCGCGCAGATGGAGCTGATCTTGCTCCGCCCCCTGTGGCTGATCGCACTCATCCCCTGGCTCTGGCAAGGGTGGCACCGTCGTCGCCAGCCCCCGCTGCTCGCACCTGCGATGCAGGCTTATCTGCTGCCAGCATCCCGTCCTCAACGTCCCTGGCTCTGGCTGGCAACCCTGCCCGTCATTTTGGCCCTGAGTGGACCGGCACTGCGCGGTGAGCTGCAACAGCAGCCTGCACCACCGCTAGATATCTGGCTACTGGACTTGTCACGCTCGATGACCGCCACCGATCTCAAACCAGATCGGGCGACCCGGGTCAGATGGCAATTACAGCAGCTGCTGAGCAGCGCCAAGGGCGAGCGCATTGCGCTGATCCTCTACGCAGGCGACGCCTACCTCGCCATGCCGCCAACCCGGGATCATCAGGCCCTTTCGCTGCTACTGCCCGACTTGCGCCCCGATATCATGCCGCTGCAGGGCAGCAACCCGGCACGGGCGGTGGAACTTGCCATGAAGCAGCTGGCCCCTGGAGAACAAGCGCGTCTGCTGCTGATCACCGACGACCTCACCCGGAATCAGATGACCCAAATCGCCGCTCTGTGGCCCTGCCAGCAACGGCTTCTTTGCCGCCACACCCAGTCGGCACGCCTCGATATTCTGCTTGCCAGCAGCGGTCAACCGGCACCCATGCCCGCCATTCCGGCCAATGAGTTGGGGTTTGCCACCCGCATGCCCGCGCAGTTGCCCGCCCCCGATAGTCAGGCCATTGCCGCACTGGCCAATCGCCTCGGCGGTGAGCTGCAATGGCTTGATAGCGATGTCCCCCACTTTGCTCCCCTCCCCACCACGACCTCGGCCCTCACCCCGGCGCCTCTCGATTTAGGCCCCTGGCTGCTGATCCCCTTGTTATCGCTGGCCTTGCTGGCCAGAGTCGGCGCCCGGTTGATGATGGCGCTGATGGTGGGTGCTCAGCTGCTTTCGCCACAAGACCTGCAAGCAGCAGAGAGGGTAGACCTGCAAGCGATGCAGGCTTATCAAGAGGGGGATTTTCAACGGGCAGCTCGCACCTTCAACGATCCAGTCTGGCGCGGCAACGCCTGGTATCGGGCCGGAGTCTATCGGCAAGCTATCGCAGCCTATCAAGAAGTGACGAGCGCCACTGCCCACTACAACCGCGGCAATGCCCTGCTGCAACTGGGGGAGTTTGCCGCAGCCAAAGAGGCCTATCTGGCCGCTCTGGCGCTTGAACCCGGCCATGAAGATGCGCTCTATAACCTCTCTCTGTTGCAAGGCGGTACGGCCGCCGCTCCCGATACCAGCACCAGCAAGCAACCCAAGCCATCGGCTGAACAGCAGGCTGCAGCAATGCCCCTGCCCCCCTCTCCCCCGGTGTTGCTGCTGGAGCAGCGACTGCGCAAAGAGGCGCTGCGCCGGGATCTGATCAAGGTGGAGGAGCCCTGGTGACGCGGGCAGGATGGGGGCTGTTGCTCGCACTCGCGAGTCCACTTTGCTGGGCCTTGCCCCCCCGAGCAGAGCTGCTGCCGGGGGTAGACCCCAGCGATTGGCTGCTGATCATCGAAGCGGATGGCGAGCGCCAGAGCAGCGAGCTTGAGCTCACCCCCCTACTGCGCCAGTTTGCAGTGGGCAGAGTGACCATGAGCCGGGTCACGACCCCGGTACAACAACTGACTCGCTGGCAGATCCCGCTGCACCAGAGCGACTCACCCGCTAATACAAAGGTGGTGATTGCCCCGCTCAAGCTCGGAAATGAGTTCACCCCCTCGCTCACCCTGCCATTGAGAGAGGTGAAAACAGCGGCGCTGCCGCAACCCGCAGCCCCCTCGCCCCTCGAGATGCAGGCCAGCCTTGATCATCAGGGCCCTCTCTATCCCGGCCAGCCGGTGATCTACCGCCTGACTCTTTGGCTGCCTACCAGCATGCAAAACCCGGCCCTGAGCGAGCTCAGCTCTGCCCACTTTACCATCCGTCGCCTCGGTAGCGACGAGTGGATCGCCCCCGTTCAGGCTGGTCTACCCGGCCGGCTCACCCGCAGCTGGCTCATTCAGGCAAAAGCGCCTGGGCTATGGCTCCTCGACTCACCCCGCTTGCAGGGACAGCTCACGCAGCAAGGGAACAAGCCGCAAAAACTCTCGGCCCGTGCGGCACCACTCGAGGTTCGGGTCGACAAAGCCCCCGCCACGCCGGTGGCCACCCGGCTGACCCTGAGTCAACGGCTTGAACCGGCCTCCACGGGGGAAGTGGGTGAACCACTGATCCGGATCCTCACCCTGACCATGGAAAATGGTGACAGCGGCCAGATACAGCTTGCCCCCCTGATGGCCCATCAACTGCCAAACGGCATACAGGCACATCCCGATGGCGAGCAACAGCAGGAGCGTTACCGAGATGGCAAGCTGCTGTTTGAGCGACAGTGGCGCCAGACTCTGGTCGCGGAGCAGAGCGGCGACTACCAGCTGCCCCCCATTGATCTGCCCTGGTTTAATACCCAAAGTGGCCGGATTGAGCAGGCCAGCCTGCCAGCCATCACGCTGACGTTTCAGGCAACGACAAATCGGCAACCTGATCAGCAGACATCGCAGATGGCACTGCGAGAGAGCCTTTGGTGGGCCGTGCTGGCCATAACGCTGCGTGCGCTATGGCGCCACTGGCCCCGCTGGCGCGCCTTCTATCAACTGCAACGTGCCCTTGCCCGACACCAGCCGGATGCCAGTCGCAAGGCACTGACCCGATGGGCGACCTTGCGCTGGCAGGTCTCCTATTATCAATTAGGCCAGTTGCCAGACGCTGGGCATAATCGGCTCGGCAACGGGCTCGCCGCACTCGAGCGAGCCTGTTTTGCACGGCCCTCTTCTGGCCCGCCCATCGAGTGGCGCGCTCTGGCGCGGTCCCTCAGGGCTGATGAAACGGCCGGTATTGCGCATCTGATTTACCTGCTGGCGCACGGGAGTTCCCGCTCCCGCCGCCACGCCCCCTGACAAGGATTGCCCTATGGCACTGCTGTTTTTTAGAAAAAAACGTGCTCAGCAGCATATTGGTGGAAATGATCCGGCCACTTCGCCGGTCTCTGATCCCATGGCTGACAAACAAACCATATTTGAAGCACTGGTTCATGCGCTGCATGGCGATCTCTATCGGTATGCCTACTGGCTGACCCGGGATCCCAACGTGGCGGAAGATCTGGTGCAAGAGACCTTCCTGCGTGCCTGGAAGGCTATCGACACCCTGCAGGATGACAAGGCGGCCAAAGGGTGGCTGATCACTATCCTCAGACGGGAAAACGCCCGCCGCTTTGAACGCAAACAGCTGGAGCTGGTGGATCTCGACGATCACCCTCAACCCCAGCACGATGCGCTGCACAGTGAACAGGAGATGGAGAACGAGTGGTTGCACCGTCACATCGCCCGGTTACCCGAGGAGTACCAGGAGCCACTGCTGCTGCAAGTCGTGGGAGGATTCAGTGGTGAGGAGATTGCCGAGATGCTCGGCCTCAACAAGAACACCGTCATGACCCGCCTGTTTCGCGCCCGCAACCAGATCAAGGAGGCGATGGAGCAGAAGAACCAAGCAAGAGGACACGGACATGGATGAACTCGAATTTCGCCGCAACGCCATGATCCAGCCCAACGATCAACAACCGGACTTTCTCAGAACCGCTGACGCCAGCCAAGCCAATCGGAACTATCTCGACGAGATGAAGCAGTTCGACAGAAGCCTCAAGCGCGCCATGCAGGTAGAGGTTCCCGCCGGACTGGCCGAACGGATCCTGCTCAGGCAAGCCATGCTGCAAGACAGTGACGCGCAAGATGAGATGCCGCCATCCCGACCCCTTGGCACGGCGCCAGTCAAGCTCCGGACATCAACATCCTGGCGCCAGATCGCCCTGGCTGCATCGGTCGCCTTCCTGCTGGGAATGAGCACCCGCTGGATCACGCTGCCAGAAACAGCTCCTGCGGCCCTCTCCCTCGCACAGGTGGCGATGGCTCATGTCTATGGCGAAGAACCCTTTATTGAAGGTGTCGATGAGCAGGTCAATCTGCATAACATCAATGCCAAGATGGAGAAGTATGGCGCCACCTTAAGCGGGATGGATGGGCTCAAGGTGACCTATGTCAATCACTGCTCGTTTTATCAAGGACCAGCCTTGCACATGGTGATCCAGGGAAAGATGGGGCCAGTCACTCTCTTTTTAGTGCCCAAACATGTGCCATTAACCCTGCAACAGGCCACCTTTCAAGATGGCACCCTCAAAGGAGAGATTGTCCAGCTCAAAGGCGCCAACATGGTACTGATTGGCGAGATGAAAGAGCCACTTGCCCCCGTTGCCAACGCCCTGCAGTCACGTCTGCAGTGGGACATTTAACATCGCCGGTTAACAACCTCAGAACCATCCTCAATTGCAGGCAGCGGTCACGAGCCGCTGCCTGTTCTCCCCCTGATTACTCCTCTTTGCCACTCATTTGCCTCAAGATTTCGAAAAATTGACAAAATTATTTTTGTGACGGAGATCGGCAATCCAGGTCAATATTACGCCTTTAGACCGTGAAAATGATGAATTAAACAGCAAGTTAAAACAAATGATTAACACATCGATCACTTTTATGTATTCTGCTGTCACTGGTCTGATTTCTTACCTCCTACCAGATCCATAGAATCACGCCAGAATTGATTGGGAAGAAGCTGAAATAAAAACGGATTTTGTCGAGGTTTGCATTGAACGTGCAGCCAATATCGGCAAAAAAATCTGCCTACAAGAGAGAACACCATGACGACAACTATTTTCAAAAAGAGCCTGATTGCCGCAACCATCGCGCTGGCCACCGGTCAAGTCCATGCTGCGGCATTCCAGTTGAACGAGCACTCGGCCTCCGGTCTGGGTCGCGCCTATGCCGGTGAAGCAGCTATTGCCGACAACGCCTCCGTGCTGGCCCGTAACCCGGCCGCCATGACCACCTTCGACAAGATGGCAGTTTCTGTCTCCGGCACCTACATCAAACCGGATGTTGATGTGGAGGGAAAAACTAGTGGTAACCTCACACTTCCTAACGGGGCTTCAATTCCAAACGTTTTTAATAGTGACGCCTCTGCTTCTGGGATTGCGCCAGCAGCATTTGTTCCGGCCTCTTACTTTATTCAACCGTTAAATGACCAGTGGGCATGGGGTATTGGTCTATTTTCCAACTACGGCCTGTCTACCGAATATGACAAAAATTTTGCGGCCGGCTCGGGCGCTGGTGATACATCCCTTATCACCTTCAATATCAACCCAAACATCGCTTACCGAATTAACGAACAACTCAGCATCGGTGCTGGTATTAACGCTGTTTATGGTGCTGCAGAGCTGAATCGCTTTGCTGGTGTACTTGGTAAACCAACAGGAACTCCTGCAGAGACCTCCGTCGCTCATCTTAAAGGGGATACTTGGGGCTTTGGCTGGAACATCGGTACTCTCTATGAAGTTAACGAAAACCATCGTTTTGCTCTGACTTATCGTTCACAAGTCGATATGAGCTTTGACGGTGACTTTAGTGGCTCCACAACCACAACCAAAGGCGCAACTGTAGATGGTAACTTGAAGCTAGACCTGCCTGCTCAAGCTGAATTTGCCGGTTATCATCGCCTGAACCAACAGTTTGCCGTTCACTACTCTGTTAACTGGACTGACTGGAGTGCTTTCCAAGAATTGAATGCCACAAGCGCCAGTTGTAACTCTCCGGGCAAACCAGGCGTATGTCTTTATAAGCCAGAAAAGTTTAAAGACTCTACTCGCTACTCCATCGGTGGTACCTGGTATATCAATCCGGCTTGGGAAGCGCGTCTGGGCTTCGCCTATGACAACACCCCGATTGAAGCTGAATACCGTAGTTTGAGTATTCCGGACTCAGATCGTATCTGGTATAGCGCTGGCGCCACCTACCATATCAACACCGATATGAGCGTTGACTTTGGCATGGCCTACCTTGATGGCAAGAAGGTCGATGTTAATGAGGGCTTGGTAAGCCACGATGGAACTATCAACAATCCACGCTGGCAGGGTACTTCCCACGGCAACGCCTTCCTGGCCTCTGCCCAATTCAACATGAAGTTCTGATTATTGATAAAATTGAAAGAGCGCCATCAGGCGCTCTTTTTTTGTCCGAAATAGCCATTTCAGCGCACACATGTAGCACACATGTGTTTATTTTTCTTTTTTAATCAAGCTATTAGATCGCGCCTTCCCAGCATTAAATCTTGTTTTATCCAGATACTGGCCATTACCGTTGCCTTACTGGTCATACCATATAAAATCCTGCCTCCATTCATATGACCGATTGAACCTTCGGGTAACAGCAAGGATCTTGCCATGCATCCCATCATCAAACCATCCGCCATCGCCCTGCTGGTGATCGCGGGTCAGACCCATGCCGCGGGCTACCAGTTATCAGAACAATCAGCGACGGGTCTTGGCCGCGCTTTTGCTGGAGAGGCCGCTATTGCGGACAATGCCTCAGTATTGGGCCGCAATCCCGGTGCTATCACCCGTTTTCGTAGCCCTACTCTTTCTAGTGGCGTTATCTACCTGAAACCGGATGTCAATATCGGCGGCCAGGTACGCGACAATTTCGGCACCCAGAATGCCATAGCCAACGATATCGCAGATGATGCCTGGATCCCGAACCTATATTTCATTGCGCCGATTAACGAACGTCTGAGCATGGGATTATCTGCCACCTCTCACTACGGCTTGGGGATCAAGATGCCGCAGGGCTATCATGCCGGTCATTTCGGTAATATCTCTGACATCAGAACCGTCGATTTGGGGAGTGCGCTGGCTTATCGCGTCAGCGACATGCTCTCCATTGGGGTGGGGCTCTCTCTCATTCAGGGTGAAGGGGAAGTAGGCGGCACCTATCCCACCACCCTAACCAATGGTCAAAGCGTCATTGCCAAGCATGTGAAAGGCGATGGCCGCGAACTCGGCTGGAACACAGGTATTCTTTTGACCCCCAGCGAGCGAACCCGGATAGGTCTCTCCTACCGCAATGGCGTTGATCTCAAGCTCAAGGGGGATGCGACCCTGAGTAAGCCAGTGCCAGTAGTGCCGGGTACATTTGTAAGCATCAGCGATCAAGGCAATCTGGTGCTGCCGCTGCCTGCGACGGCTGAGCTGGCACTCTTCCAGCAGATAAACGATAAACTGGCGATCCATAGCAGCATCAACTGGACTGACTGGAGCAAGTTTACATCGTTGACGGCCAATCTCGCTCATCTGGGCACCCTACCAATTAAAGAAGAGCATTGGGAAGATAGCTGGCGCTATGCTCTGGGGATGACCTATCAACTGGATGCCAAATGGCAACTGCGCTCCGGCATGGCCTATGATGCCAGCCCGGTGCCAGCCGATCGTCGTACCATCTCCATCCCGGATGCCGATCGCCTCTGGTATAGCCTGGGAATGGGGTATCAGTTCACGCCCAACCTGAGCGTGGATCTGGGGCTGACCCTGATCGATGGCAAGAAAGTAGACGTGCATGAAAGCTTCACCCAAGGCAGCTATCAATCCCGCTTTGATGGTACCTCCGAAGGAGATGCTTGGCTGGCTGGTGCACAATTGAGCTATCTCTTCTAAATTCCTTCCCTGCAAAAAAACGCTATGCCAATTATTGCCTTACTCAATAAGGTGAACACTGGCATAGTGTTCTGCAACACCATAAAATCAACCCAGTACCTTTACTGGAGCAAGGCATGTATTCCTACGTAGCAAGACAGCCGATCCTCGACAGAGACCTCAACACTCATGCCTATGAGCTGCTCTTTCGCGATAGTCTGAATAATGTCTTCCCGAGTATCTCCTCCCAGCAGGCGACGTCACGCCTGGTGGTCGAACAGTTCCTGCAACAAAATATCGATCAGCTGTTGGGGGGCCGCCCCTGCTATATCAATTTCCCCCACTCACTGCTGCTGGAGGGATTGGCAGAGTGCCTGCCGCCCGAAAAAGTGGTGATTGAGATCCTGGAAGATTCCCCACCGGATGATGCCCTGCTGGAAAAGGTGAAACAGTTGCACAAGCTGGGATATCAACTGGCACTCGATGACTTCACCATGTCGCCGGATTGGGAGCGCTTCCTCCCCTTTATCCACATCATCAAGTTTGATCTTCGTGCCACCCCCCTGATGCAGATCAAAGTGTTTATCCAGCGGCATCAGACGCTGGGGCTCACCTATCTGGCGGAAAAAGTAGAGGACAAGGCGGAGTTCGAGCGGGTCAAACAGCTGGGGATCCAGCTGTTCCAGGGCTTTTTCTTCAGTCGACCCGAGATGGTCAAGCAAGCCACCATGGAGCCTGCGCAAGTCGTGGTGATGCAGTTGCTCAACGTGGTCAACGAGGCAGAGCCTGATATCAACAAGATTGAGCAGCTGCTCAGTCAGGATATCTCCCTTTCCCTCAAGCTGTTGCGCTATGTCAACCATCTCAAAGGCCACACCAACCCTATTTCGTCATTTCGCCAGGCTGCCATCTATCTGGGCAACACCCAGCTAAAACGCTTTGTCTCGCTAGTAGCCGCGACCAGTGCGGGCAAGGGCAAGAGCGCCGAACTCTACCAGATGTCGATGATCCGTGCTCGATTCTGTGAACTGTTGGCCCACGCCCACGCCCCGAGCCAGCAGGCACAACAGGCCTTTATCACCGGTCTCTTCTCCCTGCTGGATGTACTGATGGAGCAGCCGATGGACAAGCTGCTCGGCACTATCCCTCTTATCGACGATATTCGACTGGCGCTGCTGGAGCGCAAAGGCAATCTGGGTTTCTACCTCGCGTTTTGTGAAGATTACGAGAGCGCCAACTGGTCGCGGGTAACGGCCAGAACAGCCCGCCTGGGGCTGAGCGAGGATAAGGTTAGTCACCTCTATCTGGCCGCCACCACCTGGGTCACGGAACAACTGCTGGCGATGGAAGCCACCAATTAACTCGTCTCGTCATTCACCTCGACCGCGATAGCTGTCGCCTCACCGCCTCCGATACAGAGCGCGGCCACGCCTCGCCGCAAACCCCGTTGCCGCAGCGCGGCGATCAGCGTCACCAGAATGCGCGCGCCACTCGCCCCCAGCGGATGACCAAGCGCACAAGCCCCACCATGCACATTGACCTTGTGATGAGGGATGCCGACCCCGCTCATGGCCAGCATGGTGACCATGGCGAAGGCCTCGTTGATCTCGAACAGATCCACCTCTTCCACCGACCATGCCAGACGCGCCAGCAAGCGTGAAATGGCGCCAATGGGCGCAGAGGTAAACTCGGCGGGCAATGCTGCATGGCTCTGATAACCGACGATCCGTGCCAGCACTGGTACCTGCCAGGCTTGCGCCGTGGCGCCATCCATCAATATCAGCGCCGCCGCACCGTCCGAGATAGAGCTCGAATTGGCCGCCGTAATGGTGCCCTCCTTGCCAAACGCAGGCTTCAGGGTAGGGATCTTCTCCGGTCTGCCCTTGCCGGGCTGCTCGTCTTCGGCCAGCAACAAGCGTTCACCGCGATAGACGCTTGTCAGTTCGGACACAAACGCGCCGGCTTGCTGCGCATCGCGGGCCCGCTGCAATGACGCAAGGGCAAACTCATCCATGGCAGTGCGGGTCAAACCGGCCTGATCGGCGCTGCGCTGGGCATGTATCCCCATCAGCTGGCCATCATAGGCATCTTGCAAACCGTCGAGGAAGAGGTGGTCCAGCACCTTTTGATGCCCCATCCGAAAGCCGCTGCGAGCATTATCCAGCAGATAGGGGGCACGGCTCATGCTCTCCATCCCCCCTGCCACCACCACCCTGTTGTCACCAAGGCGGATGGTATCCGCCGCCAGCATCACAGCTTTCATGCCGGATCCGCACACCTTGTTGACCGTGGTAGCAGGCACACTATCTGGCAACCCTGCTTTCAACAACGCCTGCCGAGCTGGCGCTTGCCCCACGCCCGCCGCCAGCACATTGCCCATAAACACTTCATCGACCTGCTCCGGACTCAGCCCACTTTGCTGTAGTGCCGCCTCGATGGCATAGGCACCCAACTCAGGCGCAGTCACCTCTGCCAATGCCCCCTGAAACGCCCCCATCGGAGTCCGTTTTGCCGCCACAATTGCAATATCCATTTGCCTGCCTCTGTTTGTTACATGGCCATAACATAGGGGTTCTGACGCAATGGAACAAGAGTTGCAGTGCAGTTTACGTTTAGGTAAGGTGCAGACAGGATTTAGTTCGCCAAGAAGTCTGTATGAACAACAAGGATGAAGGACGGCGCTTCAGCATCAGTGAGCTGGCCCGGGAATTTGATATTACGACGCGCAGTATCCGCTTTTATGAGGATCAGGGGTTACTCAATCCCGCCCGAGAGGGACAAACCCGCATTTACAGCAAGCAGGATCGGGTTCGCCTCAAGCTCACCCTGCGCGGCAAGCGGCTCGGATTCAGCCTCGCCGAGATCCGCGAGCTGTTTGATCTCTATGATGCCGACAAGAGCAGCCGCACCCAGTTACAGACCATGCTGGGACTGGTTGAGGAAAAACGGGAGACACTGCAACAGCAGATGGAAGATATCAGGATGGTACTGCTGGAGCTTGATGCCGCCGAGCAGCGTTGCCAACAAGCCCTTAGCCAGCTGGGATAACCGCCTTGCTGGCTTATCAGGTAAGTCCCTTCAGCCTGCTCACAAGATACCAGATAGCAAAAAGCCACTCCTGAGAGTGGCTTTTCTTCAACCTGACGGTTCGCTATTAAACGCGAACGAAGTCCAGGTGGATCAGCTTGTAACGTACCGGGTGACGCTGGATAGCTTTCACTTTTACGTTAACTTCTTCACCGTTGATAACCAGAGTCAGTACAGACTCATAGAATTCCGGCTTCTCTTGAGCCAGGATCATTTTCTTGTGGTCAACAGTGATGGACAGAGCTTCTTTACCTGCACCGTAAACGATGGCAGGAACTTGGTCAGCTTGACGCAGGCGGCGGCTCGCACCTTTCCCCAGGTCAGAACGGACTTCAGCTTGGAATACGAAAGACATAGTATGTATCTCTTTTGGATGAATTTATGGTGCTAACTGCGACCGGTCAGCACCTCGCAAAACGAGCGCGAATACTACCACGGGCCAAACTCTGATACAAGGTACCGACTCTGCATTTAGCGCCCCTGCTCCAACCGGGCGAATTGCTGCTGACGCTGAGCCGGGCTCAGGGCATCAAACCGCGCCAAGGTCTCGGCGCGCGGGCAGTAGAGACCCTCCCCCGTTCTGACTCGAATGCTCTTGCCAAGCCGCTGCTGGTTCTCTGCCACCAGCGCCAGCAAATAGCTGTAGGTATCGGCTCCCCGAGCACTGGATAACTGGTTCGCTATACGCCACAGGGTCTCCCCTGCGGCGACCTGATGACACACAGTTTGTGGACCGCCGGCCGCAGGAGCCGAGAGGGTAAGCATGATGTCACTGCCTGCGGATAAGCTATCCGTGTGGCTGGCGAGCGCTATATCGGTGCTCGCTACTCCCTCATACCCTTGGATACCACTCATCCCCGCTGTGCGAAAGGTCACCCCCAGCTGAACCAGAAGAGGTTCGTTCTCGGCGGGATCGCTGGGCATATCAACACCACCGAACGCCTCTTGGGGTGTGCGGAACTCGGCAATAAAGGGCGCGACAGGTTGCGCGTGATAATCAGGGGAACCACTCCCCTGCTGCACGATTGCAGCAGCCGCAACAGCCTGCCCGGGGACGACCCCGTAAGCCATCTCGTCGATGCGCCGCAGCCTTGCCAGATAGGTTTTGGAGAGCTGCGCCTCCCCCTCGAACAGATCGAAAGGGGGCACCAATCGGGCGGGAAAGAGGATCTGCCAGCGACCGTGCTTCTGCTTTTGGGCCAGCGACGGAAACTGATTGCCACGCCAAGCCACAAACATCGCAGGCGGCGTGCGCGCCAGCGGGTAATATTCCGGGTTCAACTGTACCCAGGTTTGTTCCGCGATGGGTTGGTAACCGCTGATCACCACCTGCGCCACACTCAACCAGATCCCCAGCATCCTTGCCTCCCTGATTTGCGGTTTGAAGGGGCTACCTGACCGGCAACCCCTTCTCATCACCCGCTATCATGCTGTTAAAACAGTTAGATAGCAGCTTAGCACTGAGCGATGGCGTTAAGCACCCGTTTATCGGAGACCGGATAAGGGGTCCCCAGATTCTGGGCAAAGAACGACACGCGCAGCTCCTCGATCATCCAGCGGATATTGGCCACCTCGGTGGGAACAAGCTGGGATTTGGGGATCTTGGCCAGCAGCGCCTTGTACTCCGACTCCACGCTATGCACCTTGAGCATGTAGACCCGATCCCGGTTGGGATCGATGGCGAGCTTCTCCAGGCGACGCTCGATGGCGCGCAGATAGCGCAGCAAGTCAGGCAACCGCTGCCAGCCGGTCTCGGTGACAAAACCTTTGTGAATAAGGTTGCCGAGCTGCTGCTGGATATCTGACATGGCAAAAGCGGTGTCGAGCTGCATCTTGCCCTTGAGCCGCTTCTTGATCTCATGGGACAGCGTCAGCACGGCTTCCACCTGCTTGGCCACCTCCACTACCGCATCGTTGAGCTCGGCGCGGACAAACTCCTTGAGCGCCTCGAAACCGGCCTCGTCCCAAGCCAGCCCGCCATGCTGCTCGATCAGCTTGTCGCAGCCGCACGCGATGCAGTCATCTATCAGCTCCGCCACCTTGCCAAACGGGTTGAAATAGAGCCCCAGCTTGGCCTTGTTGGGCAGCTTCTCCTGCAGATACTTGATAGGAGATGGCACGTTGAGCAGCACCAGCCGGCGCTGACCGGCCCACATCAGCTGCTGCTGCACCACAGGGCTCTCCACCAGCTGGATGGCAACCGAATCCTTCTGATCCACCAGGGCCGGATAGGCCTTCACCTCGAACCCGCCCCGCTTCTGACTGTACTCTTGCGGCAGCTCGCCAAAGCTCCACAGAGTGAGACCGGACTGCTCGATGTCATCATCCGCCACTTGCGACAGGGTCTCCTGCACCTTGCCGCGCAGGGACTCTTTCAATGCCTCCAGATCTTTGCCTTCCGCTACCTTCTTGTGCTTGTCATCCACCACCCGGAAGGTGAGTTTCAGGTGATCGGGTACCGCAGCCCAGTCCCAGGATTCACGGGGCACGGTCACGCCAGTCATCCGCCGCAGCTGGCGCTCCATCTCGTCCAGTAGCGGCCCCTGCTCGGGGTTGATACTGGCGAGCAGCGCATCGGCATAGTTGGGCGCCGGCACAAAGTTCTTGCGCATCGGCTTGGGCATCGACTTGATAAGGGCCACCAACAGCTCGTGACGCAGCCCGGGGATCAACCACTCAAACCCCTTCACCTCCACCTGATTCAGGAGCGGCAGCGGAATATGCAGGGTCACACCATCCGCCGCCTCACCCGGCTCGAACTGATAGGTCAACTTGAGCTTGAGGCGCCCCTGTTGCCAGAAGTTGGGGTAGTCGAGATCGCTGATGTGGGCGGCATCCCCCTTCATCAGCATCTCTTTTTCGAAGTTGAGCAGCTCGGGATCCCGCTTTTGCGCCTCTTTCCACCACTTGTCGAAGTGACGGGCAGAGATCACCTCCTCCGGCAAACGGGCATCGTAGAAGCGGAACAGATCCTCGTCATCCACCAGGATGTCGCGACGCCGCGACTTGTGCTCCAGCGCCTCCACCTCGGCCAAGAGCTTGCGGTTATCGCTGAAGAAACGGTGACGGGTCTCGAAATCCCCCTCCACCAGCGCGCGGCGGATAAACAGCTCACGACACAGCGCCGGATCGATACGGCTGAAGTTGATGGTACGCTCGTTGACCAGGGTCAGGCCATAGAGGGTCACCTTCTCCTTGGCCATTACGGCGCCGTTTTTCTTCGACCAGTGGGGGTCGCTGTGGTGCAGCTTGATGAGGTGGCCTGCCAGCGGCTCCACCCACTCGGGCTCAATTTTGGCGTTGATACGGGCGTAGAGGCGCGAGGTTTCCACCAATTCTGCGGCCATCACCCACTTGGGCGGCTTCTTGAACAGACCCGAGGCCGGGAACAGGTGAAAGCGGCCGTTGCGGGCGCCGAGAAACTCCGGTTTTTCCAGATCCTTGTTGCCGATATGGCTCAAGAGGCCGGTCAGCAGCGCGCAGTGCACCGTCTTGAAATCTGCAGGTTCATGGTTGGCTTTAAAACCAAGCTCTTTCACCGTCTGGCGCAGCTGGAAGTGAATGTCCTGCCACTCGCGCACCCGCAGGTAGGAGAGAAACTCCTTCTGGCACATGCGGCGGAACGGATTGCTGCCAAGGGTATCCTGCTGCTCTTTCAGGTAGTTCCACAGATTGACGAAGGCGAGGAAGTCGGAATCCTTGTCTTCAAAGCGTCTGTGCTGCTCGTCGGCGGCCTGCTTCTTCTCCATGGGCCGCTCGCGGGGATCCTGAATGCTGAGGGCGGCGGTGATCACCATCACCTCGCTCAAACAGCCGGTCTGCGCCGCGCTGATCACCATCTTCGCCAGACGCGGATCAAGAGGGATGCGCGAGAGCTGGCGACCGGTTTCGGTCAGCTGCAGTTTGGCTTCGCGCTCGCCGGTGGCGGGCAATTCCCTTACCGCCCCCAGCTCTTTGAGCAGGGTCAGGCCATCCTTGATATGGCGTGACTCGGGCGGCTCGACGAAGGGGAACGCCTCCATGTTGCCAAGGCCGAGCGCCAACATCTGCAGGATGACGGAGGCCAGATTGGTGCGCAGGATCTCGGGGTCGGTAAAAGCCGGGCGGCCGTTGAAATCCTCCTCCGAGTAGAGGCGGATACAGATACCGTCTGCCACCCGACCGCAACGCCCTTTGCGCTGGTTGGCGCTGGCTTGGGAGACCGGCTCGATGGGCAGGCGCTGCACCTTGGTGCGCCAGGAATAGCGGCTGATGCGGGCGGTGCCCGGATCGATGACGTAGCGAATGCCCGGCACCGTCAGCGAGGTCTCCGCCACGTTGGTAGCGAGCACGATGCGCCGTCCGGCATGTTGCTGGAATACCTTGTTCTGCTCGGCGTTGGAGAGGCGGGCGTAGAGCGGCAGCACCTCGGTGTCGCGCAGATTGAGCTTGCGCAGGGCATCGGCGGTATCGCGGATCTCCCGCTCGCCGTTCATGAAGATGAGGATGTCCCCCAGCCCTTCGCGGGCCAGCTCTTCCACCGCATCGAAAATCCCCTGCAGTTCATCGCGTTCTTCCAGCCCTTCACTCTTGTCACTGGTGAGTGGACGGTAGCGCACCTCCACCGGATAGGTGCGACCGGAGACTTCGATCACCGGCGCCTTGTTGAAATGGCGGGAGAAGCGCTGGGGGTCTATGGTGGCCGAGGTGATGATCACCTTGAGGTCGGGGCGTTTTGGTAGCAGCTGTTTGAGATAGCCCAGAATGAAGTCGATATTGAGGCTGCGCTCGTGGGCCTCATCGATGATGATGGTGTCGTACTGGGTGAGCATCCGGTCGTTCTGGATCTCCGCCAGCAGGATACCGTCGGTCATCAGTTTGATGTGGGTCTGCTCGCTCACCTGATCGGTAAAGCGCACCTTGTAACCCACGTAGTGGCCGAGTTCGGACTCCATCTCCTCGGCAATACGGGCCGCCACGGTACGGGCCGCCAGACGGCGCGGCTGGGTGTGGCCAATAAAGCCCTTCACCCCGCACCCGAGCGCCAGACAGATCTTGGGGATCTGGGTGGTTTTGCCCGAACCGGTTTCCCCTGCGATGATCACCACTTGGTGCTCTTGAATCGCCTTGGCGATCTCCGCATGTTTCTGGCTGACTGGCAGATTGTCCGGATAGGTGACCTTTGGCACTCCGGCCAGACGGGTTTGATAGCGCGCTTCGGCGACGGCCAAATCAGCAGCAATAGTCTCAAGCACGGCAGCCTGCTTGACCTCGGGCAGCTTCTTGACCCTGTGCAGACGGCTGGAAAGGCGGCGGGCGTCGAGGTTCATGCAGGCAGAGAGACGGCGGCGCAGCGCCTCGATAGAGAGAGACAAGGTACGAATTCCTTAAATAGGTGCCCAAAGGGGCCATATCGATTAGCTGCGAGCGATCCTAAAGAGCGAGCCGGAACGGTGCAAGCCTTAACGTAGCGTTATATATGGGAAGACAGAGAGCTTGGCCGATCCTCAAACATGACAAAACAACCATTGTAAGATGGCATAACATGAATAAATCGCAGTATATGAAATAGCCAAGGCAAGCCGAAGCTTGCCTTGGGAGAGAGAAAAGCAGGGTTAACCGTGGGTGTGATGGACAAAACAGGTGGTGAGCTGGGCGTGAATGGCCTGCATGACGTTGTGACGATTGATGACACCGAGCAGACGCCCCTCCTCCACTACCGGATAGATCTTCGGCTTTTGCCCCATCATCATCTCCGCCAGGCTCAAAATGCTGGTATCGGGTCCCACCGACAACACCTCCTTGCGCATCACATCCTTGACCTGCGCCACCTGTTCGCAGTGATAGGCCTCCTTAAGCAGCACTGCGATGCAATCCTGCTCGGAGATCCAGCCAATCAGATGGCCCTGCCCATCCACCACCGGGCCACCGAGCTGATGACTGTTCAGAAATTTCTCGACCGCAGCTTGCACCATCATGTCGGCAGTGAAGGTGACGGGTCTGCTCTGCATATAATCCTTGGCTTTTAGCGATTCCATATCTGCTCCCCTACGGTAGTCCATCAAGCTGGCGTCTTGTGCGCCGGTACCGGCACCATGCTCGGCTTGTTCCAAGCATAGCTGGCTCGCGGCAGTATGAGTCAGCGGCCAGCCCCTCCCTCAATTGATGGCATGATCCGGCTCGCGATCCGGAATGGCTGCCATCATCATCTGCGGCAGGTGATCGGCCAGCACCGCCACTACAGCGGGATCGACCCGCCCCTGATCCACCAGTTGCTGCATAAAGGTCAATGCGTCACGAGCCGGCAGACCGCGGCGATAAGGTCTGTCCTGCACCATTGCCTGAAAAATATCAGCGACCCGCAGGATCCGCGCTTCGAGCGCCATGGCGGATGCCGGCAGGTGGAACGGATAGCCCTCCCCATCAGGCTCCTCATGGTGATAAGCCGCCCAGCAGGCAATCTCTTCAAACCCTTCGATATGGCGCAGGATCTGGTAAGTCTCGAAGCTGTGAGTATTGATGATGGCCCGCTCCTCTTTCGTCAGGCTGGCAGGCTTGTCAAGGATCTCGTCCGGCACCCTGAGCTTGCCCAGATCATGCAGCAAACCGGCGATCTCCAGCATGTCACAATGTATGGCACTGACTCCCATCTGCTCGGCCAATGCCCGAGACAACCTGCTCACACCGAGCGAATGCGTCATCGTGAATGGGCTTTTGGCGTCGACAATGCCAGAGAAGATCTGCGCCAGCGCTTTTAGCTCCCCGTTGAAAGTCAGGCAAGGCTCCCGCACCTGCAGCATCTCCAGCATGTAATCATTGATGGAGCGCGCTTCCAACTGCAGCCAGAATGCCTCAGAGCGAGACGCCTTGAGGAAGGCATCCACCAGCTCGGGGGCAAAGAACTCGTCACGGAAATCCTGCAGGCGTGCGCGGATCTCGTTGGTATGCATCAACAATGAACCATCGCCATAGTAGGGCGCCGCCAACGCATCGCAGCGATCCACCAGAAAGATAAGGTTGGCCTGACGGGCTACATTGGGGTCCACATCAGCCATCTCACGCAGCTGGTGCCAGTGGGTGTGGTGATAACGGATAGGCAGGGCCAGTGGGGCCAGCAAACGGAAATCCTTGAGCAGCTGATATCCCACCTCGCAGTGGCGCTGGGAGGACTCCCAATCGAACTCGCTGACCAGATGATGATGGGTGATGGTCGAGGAGACACCGATATCATGCAGCACTCCGAGCTCGAACAGCAGACAGCGTTCGGCCTCACTCATCCCCAGCTCCCGGCTGCACTCGGCAGCCATAATCCCGACCCGTTTACCGTGGGCCACATCGCCAATTCCCACCAGATCCAGCGAGGCTGACAGGGCATACACCACCTGCCTTAGATCCACTTGCAACGAAAAAGGGGCTACGCCCTGCGCTCTGTCCATGATCCGGGTCCCATGCGATGTTGTTGTATCAAACTGGCGCTGTTTTATGCTTCGCCTTCTATCAACTTAGTCAATAGCCGAGCCTTTTACCTTGTTTTTATAGGCATTTATGACCCTGGCACCTTGAATAGACAAAAATTACAGCTGGATTTATTTGGCCACTCCCATTCAAGTCATATGTATCCGTTCAAAAATATGCGAGCAGACTTTTTAAATCTCGCGATGAGATTGTGAGCAGTTTTAAAAACTCATATCTAAGAGAAACAATCAACACCCCAACTTTACTTAATCATGACTTAATCAGAATTAAAGAGTGCTCGACTTGCCAGTAAGATATTTTAATAAAGGCACACCACAACGCTCATAACTGCTCTCATCCCCTAAATTGATTAGCCGAACTGTGAACTCCATCACCCATTTATTCGCCTTGTCGCCATCGATAGCGGTAGACACCTCCTCCTTCTGGATACAGCTTCCCATGCTCGCTCGCAGCCCACCCGATAGCCTGCGACCGAAGGGTTGGAGAAAAAATAACGGATAACCAGCGGTTATATTCGCTATAAGGCGACAAGGATAAACGGGATTTATAGAGTAAAACTGTTGAAAGCTGATTTCCAAGCTGCGGTTAACTCGGGCTATTAGGTCATATCACTCTTTGCAGATCATAACGACAGCGATAAAGGGGAATATGCCCATCCGGGTATTCCATCCCCTCCAACAGCCTGCACGGGATGATATTTCCACCGCGTTAAACGCACGCTGCTTTCATCGCCCATTTTGTGTACCAATTCACATCAGATTAGGAGTGGAGCCAATAATGGCCATTCAAATAAACAAAATAGCCATGAGCCTTGCCTTAATGGCCACCGCTGGTAGTGCCACAGTAGCCGCCAAGCCCAATATTCTTGCCATCATGGGCGATGACATCGGCTACTGGAACATCAGTGCCTACAACCAGGGGATGATGGGCTACCAGACCCCGAACCTGGACAGGATCGCCAATGAAGGGGCCCTCTTTACCGATCACTACGGTCAGCAATCCTGCACCGCCGGCCGCGCCGCCTTCATTACCGGTGAAGAGCCATTCCGTACCGGTCTGCTGACCATCGGCATGCCCGGATCCACCCACGGCATTCCGGATTGGGCACCCACCATCGGTGATCTGCTCAAAGAACAGGGTTACATGACGGCTCAGTTCGGCAAGAACCATTTGGGCGATCAGAACCAGCACCTGCCGACCAAGCACGGCTTCGACGAGTTCTTCGGCAACCTCTATCACCTGAACGCAGAAGAAGAACCGGAAACCTACTACTACCCGAAAGATCCGGAGTTCAAGAAGAAGTTCGGCCCACGCGGCGTCATCAAATCTTCTGCCGACGGCAAGATTGAAGATACCGGCCCCATGACCCGCAAGCGCATGGAGCATGCTGACGAAGAGTTCCTCGAGTCATCGCTGGCGTTCATGGAAAAAGCAGTCAAGGCCAAGAAGCCCTTCTTCATCTGGCACAACGCCACCCGCATGCACGTCTGGACCCGTCTGCAAGAGAAGTATCAGGGTAAATCCGGCGTCAGCATTTATGCCGATGGCATGCTGGAGCACGATGATCAGGTGGGGATCCTGCTCGACAAACTGGACGAGCTGGGGGTCGCCGACAACACCATCGTGATCTACACCACTGACAACGGCGCCGAGACCGTCAGCTGGCCGGATGGCGGCACCACCCCCTTCTATGGCGAAAAAGGCACCACATGGGAAGGCGGGATGCGGGTTCCGCAACTGGTTCGCTGGCCGGGCGTGATCAAGCCAGGCACCAAGGTCAACGCCATGATGGCCCATCAGGACTGGATGCCGACCCTGTTGGCCGCTGCCGGTGTACCGGATGTGAAAGAGAAGCTGGCCAAGGGCTACAAGGCCAACGGCAAACAATGGCGGGTGAAACTGGACGGTTACAACTTCATGCCGTACCTCGCCGGAAAAGCCGACACCTCCCCGCGCAACTCCATGCTCTACTTCTCCTCAAACGGCGAGCTCAACGCCGTGCGCTGGAATGACTTCAAGCTGAACTTTGCCACCATGGAGGGCAACATCTCTGATGCCGTCCGAGCTACCCCGAACTGGCCGCAAATCATCAACCTGCGCGCCGATCCGTTCGAAAAAGCACCACACGAGTCAGGCATGTATATGCGCTGGATGGCAGACAACATGTGGCTGTTCGTACCGGTACAGGGGATCCTGAAAGAGTTCTTCGACACTCTGCCCAACTACCCGATGCAACAAAGCTTCCAGATGAACCCGGCCAGCATTAGCTCCCAGAGCCTGATGCTCAAGGGCAAACTGGCAGAGCTGGACGCACTCAAGCAAAAAGTGGCCACCATCAAGTAAGGCGGTGACTCCAACGCCCATCACTCTCTGGTGGGCGTTTTCAATTTCCAGCCGGCTCGCCCCGTGCCGGCTGGAAATTGAAAACCCGTTGGCCCCCTCCTAGCCCGATCTCTGTCTCGTTAAATGTACCCTGTGGAAAACCCTATGAACCCCTTGCAACAACAGATCTCGCAACTCATCGAACAGGTTGGTCACAGTGTGGTCGGCCAGTCCCATGTGATCCGCGCCCTGGTCATCGGCCTGCTGACCAATAGCCACGTGCTCCTTGAAGGTCTGCCCGGTACCGCCAAGACCCGCTCGGTCAAGGCGCTGGCAGAAGCCCTCAATACCAGCTTCGGCCGCATTCAGTTCACCCCCGACCTGCTCCCCTCCGATGTGACCGGCACCGAGATGTATCAGGAGCGTGACGGAGCCCACCAGTTGCGTTTCCAGCCAGGCCCCATCTTCAACAGCATCGTATTGGCCGATGAAGTGAACCGCGCCCCCGCCAAGGTTCAAGCGGCGCTGCTGGAGGCGATGGCCGAAGGCACCGTCACCGTCGGTGACAAGAGCCATCGCCTGCCCGAGCTCTTTATGGTGCTGGCCACCCAGAACCCCATCGAGCAGGAGGGGACCTACCCGCTGCCAGAAGCCCAGATGGACCGTTTTGCCCTCAAGGTCTCGGTCGCCTACCCCGATGATGAGGCAGAGCTTGCCATCATTCGGCTGGTGCGGGCCGAAGAGCGCGGTACCCGTGAGCAGAACGAGGGGTTCGCCCCCCTCTCCCCTGAGCTCATCTTGCAGGCCAGATCAGAGCTCTCGGCCATGACGGTCTCACCGCTGGTGGAGCACTACATCATTGCGCTGGTCATGGCGACCCGACACCCCGATCGCTACCCGGCTACCGGGCTGCCACAGTGGATTGCGGTCGGCGCCAGCCCCCGCGCATCCATTGCTCTGGACAAGTGCGCCCGCGCCTATGCCTGGCTGCAAGGGCGCAACCATGTGCTGCCTGACGATGTGCGCGCCATGGTGCCCAGCGTGCTTGGCCACCGCTTTACCCTCAGCTATGACGCGCTGGCAGATGGGGTGGATCCCCAGCAGGTGGTGATGACTCTGCTCGATCACATCGTCATCGGGTAAGCGATACCATGATACCTCGCTCCTTATCCCATGACAGGCTGACACAGGGCGGGCAACCGCCCAGTGGTGACCCCCGCATCCACTGCGACTACCTGACACTGGTCCGGCTACAGGGGCTGGTCGGCCAGTTTTCACTGCTACCCAGGCTAAACAGCGGCAACCTGCTGTGCGGCCGCCACCCGTCACGCTTTCGCGGCCGTGGGCTCAACTTTGAAGAACTGCGCCACTATCAGCAAGGGGATGATATTCGCACCCTGGACTGGAAAGTGACCCTGCGCACCGGCCGCCCCCATGTGCGCAGTTATAGCGAAGAGAAAGATCGTCACGTGATCCTCTGCGTTGATCAGCGCAGCGGCATGTTCTTCTCCTCGGTGGAGGTGATGAAGTCGGTGGTGGCCGCCGAAGTCGCTGCCCTGCTCGGCTGGCAAGTACTCAAAGAGAGCGATCGGGTCGGGCTCGCCATTTTGTACTGCGATGGTGTGGCGTGGCTGCGCGGCCAGCGCTCCCGTGGCCACTGGTTGGCAGGACTGCGCCAGCTCTGTGCCGCCAATCATGCTCTCTCGGCCATCAGCCGCGACAGCGAGGCGACCGGTCTGGCCCCCCTGCTGGCGATGCTGGGCCGCCTCAAGTTGAAAAATACCACCCTGATCTTTCTCAGCGACTGGGCTGGAGTAACCGAGGCCGACCTAGCCCGCATCGGTTACTTGCAGCAGCACAACGATGTGCTGGCACTGCACATCGCCGATCCCCTCGAGTCGACCCTGTCGACCACAGCCGCAGACGCCCGCTGGGTAGTCGGCGATGGCCAGTACCAGCTCAATATTGCTCCCCACCAGATACCTGTGCTGGATCAGGGGCTAGCCCGCCAGCAGCAGCTGAAAAAAGAGCAACTGCTGCGACTGATGGCCCTCAAGGGATTGCCGCTTATCACCCTCGACACTGGTGGCCACCACCTCGCCCGCCTCATTACCGCATTGGGAGGAGACCACTGATGAACCACAAGCTGCCCGGCACCTATATGCTGCGCGAATTGCAGGACGTGACCGTACCACCCACCATCAGCTGGCAACCGCAAACCGCAGGCTGGCTGCTGCTGGCGCTGAGCCTGGGGGCGCTGGCGCTGCTCTGGCTCTATCACCGAGCACAGCGCTGGTGGCAACAGCGTTACCGCCGTGAAGCGCAGGCGGCCCTGCGCACGATCAACTGGTCTGATGCCGGGGCCAGTCTGGCACTGTTTCACCTGATCAAGCAGGTGTTGACCCACCTAGATCCCCGGCACGGCAAGCTGTTTGGCATGGCGTTGCTGCAGACTCTCGATAATGCCATGGCTGATAGGCAGCCCCGTTTCGCTACCGAACTGGGGGAGCGCTGGCTGGTATCGCTGGTCTGTGATCAAGTGGTGTTAACCGTCAGTGATCAGCTCTGCCTCGTTTCCCTCTGCAACGACTGGCTTGCCCACCACCAGACTCCAATACAAACAGCCTCGTTGGCGACGGAGGCCCATCATGCTTGATGCCGGTCTCGAGTTTGCCCACCCCCACTGTTTCTGGCTGCTGCCCCTGTCGTTGCTGGTGTTTCGCCTTATTCCGGCCTATCGCACCCGGCAGAGTGCCATCAAGGTACCCTTCTTCGATCTGCTGATCGACCTGCTGGATGAGCCGCCGCGTGAGGGGGCAACCCAGCTGACTGCCAGCTGGTGGCAACGGATCGCCCTGATCACCGTTTGGCTACTGGCGGTACTGGCGCTGGCCAAGCCCACCATCTATGGCCCGCCTCAGGTACGCGAGCGGTTCGGGCGGGATGTGATGATAGTGCTGGATCTCTCCGGCTCCATGGCCGAGACCGACTTCTCCCCCGACCCCGGCAAGTCCCTCAGTCGGCTCGACGCCGCCAAAGAGGTGCTTAAACAATTTGCTGCAACGCGTAAAGGAGATCGACTCGGGCTCATCCTGTTTGGCGATGCCGCCTTTCTCCAGGCGCCGTTTACCGCCGATCTCGACACCTGGCAAACCCTGCTGCAGGAGACCGATGTCGCCATGGCAGGCCAGAGCACCCATCTGGGGGATGCCATCGGTCTGGCAATCAAAGTGTTCAACAACAGTGATCGCCACGGGCAACAAGACAAGAACAGCGCCAAGCGGGAGAAAGTCGTCATCATCCTTACCGATGGCAACGACACCGGCAGTTTTGTCACCCCGCGGGATGCGGCCCGGGTAGCCGCTGTCAACGGTGTGCGACTGCATACTATCGCCATGGGGGACCCGGCCACCGTCGGCGAACAGGCACTCGATCTCGATACCCTGCAACAGTTGGCGACCCTGACCGGCGGCCAGTTGTTTCAGGCTCTTGATGAGGCGCAGCTGACGCGCGCCTATCAGGTGATCGGTGAGCTGGAGCCACAACGCTACGAAAGCACCCGCTTTCAGACCCGCGAAAGCCTGCACCATTACCTCATCGCCGTCAGCGTTGGCCTCTATCTCACCCTCTTTTCCCTGTTGACCCTCAGGCGCTACCGCCTGCGCACTGCTCTCTCAGGAGACACGCCATGATGGATCCCCTCTACTGGCAACAGCTCTGGCTGAATGCCCACTTTCTGCGCCCCTGGTGGCTGCTGGCCTTGCTCCCCCTTATCGCCATCCTGCTGCTGCGCTGGCACATGGATGAAGCGAACAGCTGGCAACAGCGGCTGCCGCCCCATCTGCGCGAGGCGCTGACGCTGGGGGACACCGGCTGGAAAAAGAACCTGCCCCTCAAGATGCTGGGGCTGCTGATGGGGCTCGCCATCCTGATCTGTGCAGGGCCGACCTGGAGCCGTGAACCCTCCCCCTTTGGCGAAGATCAGGGCGCCCTGCTGATCCTGCTCGATAACAGCGACTCCATGCTGGAAACGGATATCGCCCCCAACCGGTTGACGCGGGCCAAGCAGAAAATCAGCGATCTGCTGGCGACCCGCGATGGCGGGCGCAACGGGCTGGTGGTCTTTGCCGGCTCGGCCCACACCGCCATGCCGCTGACCCGTGACAGTGCCGTCTATGACCCTATCCTCGCCGCCATCCGTCCCGAGATCATGCCTAAAGCGGGCAAGCGCACCGAACAGGTGATCCCGCTGCTCACCGAGCTTCTGGCCGATGAGACCGGCAGCACAGTTTTGCTGGTGAGTGATGGCATCAGCCCCGCCGCCATTGCCCCCTTGGCTGACTATTTCCGTGGTCAATCCCGTCAGTTGCTGATCCTGGCCGCTGGCGACCCGGCCCTGAGTGGCAAACGCCCGCTGGAGCTTGCCTCACTACGGCGACTGGCCAGTGACAGCGATGGCACCCTGCTCACCATGACGGTGGATAATGGCGATGTAGAACGCATCAACCGGGGGATTGAACGCAACTTTTTGATCCACAACGACTCCCTGATGCCCTGGCAGGACATGGGTTACTACCTGCTCTTTCCGGTCGTCGCCCTGCTGCTGCTCTGGTTTCGCAAAGGCTGGCTGGTGCAGTGGGGTCTGGTGGCAGCCATCGGTATCTCCCTGTTACAGACGACGCCTGCGCAGGCCACCACCTTTTCGCTGGCACCCGCAGAGCCGACAGAGCCTGCGATCAATCACTGGGCAAAGGAGCTGAAACAGCAGTGGTTCAACCTCTGGCTCACCCCGGATCAGCAGGGGCAGTGGTACTTCCAGCAGGGGGACTATCTGGAGGCGGCTAAACACTATGAAGATCCCTTCTACAAGGGGGTGGCCTACTACTATGGTGCCGAGTTTGCGCTGGCCCAGTCAGCATTCCTGCAAGCCGACTCAGAACAGGCTCTGCTCTATGCCGGCAATGCCCTCGCCAGACAACGTGAGTATCTGGCCGCCCGCCGGCTGTTCCGCAAACTGGCTGACGAGGCCAGCGACCCGAGCGTGCGCCAATCAGCCGCCCATAACTATCAGGTGATGAGCGGGATTGTTGACGAGATCAACCGCGCCAGTCAGAGCCAGACCGGCACGCCGGATGGACCTGATCACTCCAGCGAACTGCCCGATGATGAGCCACGCAGTGCCGACGGGGCAGAAGAGACCGTGGCTTCATCCCTGATGGCGCGCGAAACCCTGACCGCAGATCAGATCCTGGCCAATCCGGCACAGGCCGAAAAGTGGCTGCGCCGGGTGGAGTCTGATCCCGGTGACTTCCTGCAAGCCAAATTCCGCCTCCAGCTACAAGCGCAACAAACGGGCGCAACCGTCCGTCCTCGTTCTGCCACCCACAAGGAGCCTACCCATGTGCAACCGGCACAATAAACTCCGCCACTGGCTGTGCGGATATGTGGCGACCGCTACCCTGCTCGGGGCCTTGCTGCTCACGGTCGAAGCACAGGCTGCCGAGGCCGCTGATGCGACTGACGCCACTCAGGTGACCCTCAAGAGCTGGTTCAAAGATCAGGGGGAGGAGAAGCGCCCCTATGCCGTCAACCAACAGATCACCCTCTATCTGGAGCTGGCGACCAACCGCTGGTTTACCGCGGGTACCCGCATCGGCCAGTTCGAGCTGCCGGGGGTCATGATCAAGCAGCGCAGCGAGCTGGCGACCAACTTCACCCAGCGCCGCGATGGCGAGACCTGGTCGCACCAGCGCTGGGAGCTGACGCTCTATCCCCTGCAATCCGGCCAGTTCGAGATCCCCGCCATCGCGGTGCGGGCCACCGTGGCGCGCCCTGAAGGGGGCTCCCGGCAGATCACCCTCACCACCCACCCTCAGCGTTTTGCCGCCGCTCTGCCCGACCCAGCCCTGACGGTCGGCGGGCGTTGGCTGAGCGCCAGCAATCTCACCCTGAGCCAGCGTTGGCAGCGCTCTGCGGATGACCATGCTGATGGCGAGCTGCGGGTGGGGGATGCTATCACCCGCACCGTAACCGCCAGCGGGCAGGATACCCTCTCGGTACTGATCCCGCCGCTGATCACTCCGCTTGCAAGTGATGGGCGGGTACAGGCCTATCCGGCGCAAACCCGACTGAACGATACCCAGGAGCGGGGGGAGTACCTCTCGACACGGGAAGATCAGACTACCTACATCGTGCAGCGCGGTGGTGAGTTGACCCTGCCCGCGCTGGAGCTTGCCTGGTGGAACAGCCAGACTGGCCAGCTCCAAACCCTGACCCTCCCTGGGCAGACCCTGCAAGTACGCCACACTCCCGCCTCCTGGCTGGCGGCCTACTGGCATCGGTTGCTTGGAGTAGCCGGTGGTGTAGCCCTGCTGGTGCTGGCGCTCCTGGCTATGACCCGTTACTACCGTCACCACCCTCGCCCACTCGGCTGGCAATATGGAGCCGCCATCTGGAGCAGGCAGTGGGGAGCGGTGCGGGTACTTGCCTATCGCTATCTGCGGGCCAAGAGGGGTTGGCTGGAACTTAGCCGTGTCAGTTCCGATCCGGCTTGGCAGCAACAACAGGTTGTATTCCAGCAAGCTCCCCTTGATCGGGCTGATGCGCTCAGGATGGGCTGGCGCCTGCTGGTGCGCCTGCAAAGGCAACGGGACGCCAGTCTTGGCAACATCCGTTCACGGTTGGGCCACATTATCGGCTGGCAAGCGGCTCTGCCGGAACTGACCCCCCTGACTGGCAAACCGACCTCAGCGGATCAATCATCCTGCAACGCCAACAGATAAATAAAGTGCGCCACGCAGCAACCCCCCCTGCACTGGTTGTCCCACTTTGCCCACTTCATTACACTGCCAAGGTGGGATACCCGCTGGCTGCCACGCCACCTGACTGGCGTGGCAGGTTCTCCCCTCCGGCTACCCGGCAGTACCAAGGCAGTGTGATTTTTCCACGAACATGTAACGAGGCCTCTCTTGCTAGACATCAGAAGTACCGAGCTGAACCTGATCCCGATCTTTGTCGCCATCTATGAAGAGCGCAGCCTCTCCCGGGCGGCGACACGCATGGAGATCAGCCAACCCGCCGTCAGCAAGGCCCTCAAGCGACTGCGGGAGATCTACGGTGATCCTCTGTTTAATCGCAAGGTCGTGGGGATGGAGCCCACCTCGTTTGCCATCGACATCTATCCGGCGATGGCGGCCGCGCTGAAAAACTTCAGCTCGACCCTCTCGACCTCGCGCACTTTCAATCCACGCACTTCCCAGCGAGTCTTCTCCATCGCCTGTGTCAGACTGGTCAGCGCCCAACTGGTCCCGGCGCTGCTGTGCAAGATCCGGGCACACGCCCCAGGTATTTCGCTCGAGGTGCATCCCCTCTTTACCGAGGATATGGAGAGTGACCTGCGGATGCAGCGTTATGATCTCATCATCGACATGACCCAGAGCGGGCGCAGCATGCTCAAGAGCGAGGTGCTCTATGGCGAACAGGTGAAGGTGGTGTGTGCCAGCAACCACCCGCGACTGGGCAGCGACTTGACGGTGGAGGCCTATTTTACCGAGGAGCATGTGGCGTTGGCCCAGTGGCAGGTCAGAGGCAGCATGATCACCGCCGAGCACCTGCCGCAAATGGCCAACCGCAATATCGTGGTACGGGTGCCGACCGCCATGGAGATGCTGCCCATCATTGCATGCAGCGAGATCATCGGGGTTTTGCCCACCTCCATCATAAATACCTTTGCCGGCATGTATGATGTGCGGGTACTCCCCTTCCCCTTCGAGGAATCAGTATTCAGCCTGTCGGCCATCTGGCATCCCAGCCGGACCACCGAGGCGGGCCACCGCTGGCTACGCCAGCAGCTGTTCGAGGTGGTCAGCGAGCTGGGGCTGACCACCTCCATCGATCAGCCCTAGCGGGCATCTCGCACCAGTCGCAATCCCATGTCAGCCATCATCACCGACTGGCTGGCGAAATCACGCCGGAAATTTTCAGACAATTCAGCCTCATAGGCGTAGCTGCCGCCTCGCACCGACTTATGAGCGAGGTGGCTCTTGCTCTCCTGGGCATTGTTCGGGTTCTCTTGAGGACTGTGGCGATAGAAGGTCTCTTCATAGGCATCAGCCACAAACTCCCCCACATTGCCGGTCATGTCGTATAGCCCCAGCTCGTTGGGCTTTTTCAGCCCCACCGGATAGGCGCGATTCTTGGCGTTGCCGCTGTACCAGGCCACTTCGTCAATCTGATCGGAGCCGCTGTAACGATAACCTTTACTCAGCTTGCCACCCCTGGCTGCATACTCCCACTCAGCTTCGGTGGGCAGGCGGTAGTGAGCGCCGGTCAACTCATTGAGCCTTGTCACAAACAGATTGGCCTGTTGCCAGCTGAGGTTGTTGACCGGTACATCCGGCGCCTGGAAATAGCTGATGGAGGGGCCCATCACCGCCTCGAACAGGGCCTGGGTCACCTCGAATTTTGCCATGTAGAAGCTGTTGAGCGAGACCGCATGCTGCGGCCCTTCGCTCGCTTTGGCGGCAGGGTCGTTGGAGCCCATCTCAAAACGGCCCCCTTCCACCAGCACCATGTCCGCTTCAATCTTCTGTCGCAGCGTATGGAGCGGCTGGTTGCCCTGTTTGACCGAGAGGGTGCAGCCGGCCACCAGCAGGGTGGTCGCCAGCAACGGAATTGCGAATTTGAACGGTATGATCGTCATAACCTGACCTGTGCAGTAAGAGAAGTGGCAGCCATCACTGGCCAGCGGAAACCGGCGGCGTGCTCGTCTTGCTCGCGCGCTTGCTATTGAGCTCGGCCAGCACCTCGGGGGGCGCTATCTTGCCAAGTTCACTCATGCAGGCGTCGCTCTTGGGGTGATCGTGGCGAAGGTAGATATCGCACACCGCATAGAGCTGCTCCGGCGCGCCGGAGATCCGGTAGGCAAGCTCGAACGAGCCGATGGCTTTCTCGAGATCCAGCGGCTCTTGCAGCACCCCGTTGAGATACCAGAAGTAGCTGTTATTGCCAGCGAGCTCCGCCGCCTGTGCCATGGTGACTGCCGCTTCGCTCTTCTGATCGAGGCGCACCTGAGTCAGCGCCTTGGCGTAATGGAGGTTGGCATTCTGTGGCAGCACAAGGATCCCCTTGTTAAGCAGGGCCAGCGCCTCGGCATCCCGTTGCTGGGCTCGCAAGTTGTCAGAGAGGCCGAGCCAGATCAGGGGATTATCGGGCTGATTGGCCAGCAGTTGTTCGTAGCTTGCCTGCGCCTTGTCCCACTGCCGGGTCCAGCGATAGAGATCTGCCTGCAACAGCTGCTGCGCAGGGTCCTGCTGCCGGGCGAGATACTCGCTCAACTCCGCCAGCGGCTGGCCAATGGCGCTCAGTTGCCCCTCATTCATGGCGCCATAATCGCGAGCCAGATTGAGGGTAGCTGCGCGGCGAACCTCGGCACTGCTGTCAGCCAGCAGCGGTGAGAGCAGTCGCCAGCGGTGCGCAAACTGATAAGGGTCGGCAGCCACGACCGTAGCTTCTCGCACCAGCGCACTCTCGTCGCGCAGAGTTCTGGCCACCGCCACCAGACTGTTCTGGTTCGGATAAGCCGCCAGCTGGCGCAGGGCATCGGCCCGCTCCACCACTGGCAGGGAGATATCCTGCGCATTGTAGGCCCACTGCTGGATCTGGGCGGCTGAGGGGGCACTGGCCGCCACGGATGCAGTGGATGCCTCATTCGCTGATGTGGTGACCAGCGGCTCAGGGCTGGCTACCGCCAGCGCTGCGCCAGACAAGGCCATGCCAAGGGCCAGCCACAAGGAGCCCATGGTGCCGGAGCGGGTGCGACGAAACTCGTGGCGACTCAACATGCTCTGCATCGCTTATTTCCTCTGACCATGTGTCATGACGCCGTTATTCATCACCGCATCACGGTACTTGCCATGGGCCACCGGATAACCGGCACGGCGCAGGATATAGGCCATCGACTGATCGATATGGCTGAAAAACTTGTACCAACCGGCACAGAGGTAATTCAGACCTGCCTCCCCTTCGTGGGTACGAATAAAGCGGTTCTTCGGGCACTCCCCATAGCAGGCAAACTGGTAGTCACACTGCTGGCATTGGCGGGGCAGGCTGCGCGATTTGGCAAAGCCGAACGCTTGCTGGGCGGGCGAATACGCCAGCTCACTGAGCGGCTGATGGTGGATATTGCCGATCTTGTACTTGGGATAGACATAGTGGTCACAGGCAAACACATCGCCGTTGGGCTCCATCGCCAGCCCCTTGCCGCAGATCTCCCCCAAGGTACAGAGGGGGTTCTTGCGTCCCATCCAGGTCTCGACACTCGCCTCGAAATATTGCACGAAGACCCGCCCCAGATCCTGCTGCACCCACTCATCGAAAATGGTGATGAGAAAATCCCCCCACCCCTCAGCCGAGACGCACCAGGGCTCGACTACCGAATTTTTATGCCAGGGATTGAGGCGCTTGTCCCCCTGCTTGAGTTGCTCCTGCGGTTGCCAGGTCTGG
Source organism: Aeromonas sp. 25-AL00135 (assembly GCF_054052385.1). Taxonomy (NCBI): domain Bacteria; kingdom Pseudomonadati; phylum Pseudomonadota; class Gammaproteobacteria; order Aeromonadales; family Aeromonadaceae; genus Aeromonas; species Aeromonas sp. 25-AL00135. The sequence continues at coordinate 119,631 of NZ_JBSTYQ010000006.1, forward strand.
GGCGCGGTGGTGCGAAAACTCTTCTGCTCGACGATGGGGATAAACTGCATCTGGGGCGACTTCACCTCATCACGCAGGAAGCGATAAACCTCCAGCGCATTCTTGCTGGTGAGGTTGTTGACGCACGTCAGGGTGGCAAACTTCACCTTGTATTTGTGCAACAGCGCCACCGCCGTCATCACCTGATTGAAGGTACCGCGCCCGGCTCGGTTGACCCGATAGGCGTTGTGCAGCAACTCGGGGCCATCGATGCTCAGACCGATGAGAAAGTTGTTGGCGGCCAGAAATTCACACCACTCATCGTTGAGCAGGATGCCGTTGGTCTGCAGATCGTTGGCGATCACCACCCCTTGCGGCTGGTATTTGCGCTGCAACTCGACCACCTTGCGAAAATAGTCGAGCCCGAGCAACGTCGGCTCGCCCCCCTGCCAGGAGAAGATGATCTCGGGGGTATTCTGCCCCTCGATATATTGGCGGATATAGGTCTCAAGGGTCTGCTCGTCCATCTGGGGCGAGCATCCCTTCTTGTATTCCAGCAGATCCTGCTTGCTGAGGTAGTAGCAGTAGGTACAGTCGATGTTACACACGGCCCCGATAGGTTTGGCCATCACATGCATCCGTTTGGATGCCTTGCCGTTGAACTGTGGACCCTGAGTAATCACCATAACTGCACCACCTGCAAAATTGCTGTTTTGAGGCCTGCAGTCTAAAGGCTCCCGCCGTCACACGCTGGTTATACCCCTTATAACCAGCGGATATGGGACCAGGCTAACATTTTGATGTCATAAAAAATCATCGCATCCTACGAGATAAATTGGTCGTATAGTCCCGCTGAGCAAGACAGAAATGCCTAAGATATCGGGAGCAACCGCCCAATAAACCGCCACCTGCACGGCTCGCCCTTCGTTCTGCCTGCGCTATGGTTTACCATGCAGGCAATTGTGGTGCCTGGCACCGCCCACCCTAGCGCCAGGCGCTACCGTCATCGGATACCTCATCTCGAGCAACATGAGCAAAAAAGCACACGCGGGCAACGAGCCAACATTCTATTTCCACGACTACGAGACCTTCGGCATCAGCCCCGCCAAGGACAGGCCGTCGCAGTTTGCCGGTATTCGTACCGATGCGGATTTCAACATCATTGGCGAGCCGCTGGTCATCTACTGCAAGCCTCCGGCAGACTACCTGCCGGATCCGGAGGCGTGCCTGATTACCGGTATCACGCCGCAAAAGGCGATGAAGGACGGGCTGTGCGAGGCGGATTTCATTCGCCAGATCCACGAGCAGTTCGCCACGCCGAATACCTGTGTGCTGGGTTACAACAGCATCCGCTTCGATGATGAAGTGACCCGTTACACCCTCTATCGCAACTTCTATGACCCCTATGCCTACAGCTGGCAGAACGGCAACTCCCGCTGGGATATCCTCGACATGCTGCGGGCCTGCTATGCCCTGCGGCCGGAGGGGATCGAGTGGGCCTTTGACGATGAGGGGAAACCGAGTTTCAGACTTGAAAAGCTGACGGTCGCCAACGGCGTCGCCCACGCCAATGCTCACGATGCACTCTCGGACGTGCTGGCCACCATCGAGATGGCCAAGCTGGTGAAAAAAGCCCAACCCAAGCTGTTTGGTTATCTCTTTGATCTGCGTAACAAAAACAAGGTGAAGGCGCTGATTGACGTGGTGACCATGAAACCGCTGGTACACGTCTCAGGCATGTTCTCCCCCTGGCAGGGATGTGCAAGCTGGGTCTCACCGCTCGCCTGGCACCCCACCAACCAGAACGCGGTGATCATGGTCGACCTGACCCGCGACCCCACCCCGCTTATCGAGCTCACCAGCGAGGAGATCCGCGAGCGCCTCTATACCAAGAAAGAGGAGCTGGGGGATCTGGCGGGCATTCCGGTGAAGCTGGTGCACATCAACAAGTGCCCGGTACTGGCGCCGGCCGCCACCCTGACCGCGGAGCGCGCCGACGAGCTCGGCATCGATCGGGAGCAGTGCCGCAAGAGCCTGGATCTGCTGCGCGCCCATCCCGAGGTGCGGGAAAAACTGGTGGAAGTGTTCAATCAGGAGTTTGCGGGCAGCAATGACGGCGATCCCGATACCCAGCTCTACGCCGGTTTCTTCGGTCACGGCGACAAGTCCACCATGGATCTGGTGCGTGCCACCCCTGCGGACCTGCTGGGTGAGCGGGAGTTCGCCTTTACCGATGCCCGGCTGCCGGAGATGCTGTTCCGCTACCGCGCCCGCAACTGGCCACACACCTTGAGCGAAACAGAGCAGAAACGCTGGCGCCTGCACTGCAGCGACTACTTCAGCCGCCGTCTGCCGGACTATGTGCCCCGTCTCGAGGCGCTGGCCGAGCAGAACCAGAGTAACGAACGGAACTTTGCGATTCTAAAGAGTCTCTACCACTATCTGGAAGATTTATGAGTTGTGAGTAGTTTCACAATAAATCCTTCCCGCCCGTCCCCTTCTTCAGGTCATAATGACGAAGGGGATTTCCCCAAAAACCAATATCTTGCAACATCCTGAGCGGATGTCTCCCAAGCAAGAGATCTTTTTGGCCGAACGGAAGCCATTTGCTGATGCCTCGTCACCACGCACTGCTCGGATTACTGGCCCTGCTGCCGCTGGCAGCCAACGCCGCATACCGGTTCGATGTGCCGGATTATCTTGCTCGCCTGCCCGAACAGACCTATCGCATCGTAGAACAGAACTTCAACACCCTTTATCAGCAGACTGATTTCACTCCCCTGATCACCAACAGCTACTTCAACGGCTCCCATCTCTACAAGTTTGTCGGGGTACCGCTGGCCATCAGCGCCCAGTCAGGTTTCCAGCTGGAGGTGTTTGGTCAGGTCTATAACCGCGCTTCGCAAGCCTATATGCACCTGAGCGAGGACATGTCCCTCTATCGGGTGATGCGAGTCGATCTGATGGGGAACCCCAATGATCAACTGGCCATCGGTTTTGGTCTGGGGGTGCCCATCACCCCGTTGCTGACCCTCAAGGCGATCGCCTCCGGCAGTGATATCCCGGGCTATGGTTCCGCCAAATACGCCGTCGGTTTTGAGTGGCGTTACTGAAAAACGTGGCTGATAACCGCTGATTGAAACAATTCAGGCTCCGTGATGGAGCCTGAATTGTTTATGGTGACGCTGTGATCAGGTGTAGTGGATCACCCGCCCCTCGCCCCCTTGCAGGGTCACGGTTGTGCCGACTGCCTGCCCCTGCCAAAAATCGCTTCCCCCTTCCGGCAGCAGAAACTCCTGTGGTTGCCCCTCCCAGTTGAACAAGCAGAGCAGGGTGCCCCCCTCAGGCAGGCTCACTTCGCCGCAGGCAAAATCCATCGACTCGAAGCGGGCAGAGGGTGCCCGGGCCGCACAAAGCGCCAGCAGCTTGCGCAGGTGCGCCGCCTGCTCCTCATCGAGATCCTGCAGCCGATCACCGGCCAGCATCATGCCGCCACTTGCCACCAGCGCTGCCAGATGGAAACTGTAATCCGCCTGGCTTGCCTGCTGGCTCGGTAGATCCCGCAGGCAAATGCAGTCGGGGTCGAGGGCCCAGAGCTTGTCATTTTGCCAGGCGCGGCAGAAGGCTTCACGGGCAATTTGGCGGTAGCGGTGGCCATTGCGCTCCACGTCATCGCTCACCCGCATGCCGTGCACCAGCCCAAGGCTTGGCCAGATGGGGGCGTTGCAACCGAGCAGGAAAGCGCCTTCACCAGCACCACGCAGGATGGCGGCCATGCCGCGCCGATAGGCTTCAACCCGGGTGGCGGCCGGATCATGGAAACGGCCACCATGGATGGCGCCCCAGAAGTTGGCATCGAGCTTGAAGTAGTGGATGCCCCACTGCTCACGCAAAGTACGGAACACCCGCTCGAGGTGCGCCTGCACCTCGGGGTGGGTGCCGTCCAGCACATACCAGGGAGTACAACGCCAACCGCCATAGGTGACCCGCTCGGAGGGGAGCGGCAGGCCGTCATCCCCCTTCACAAACCAGTCGGGATGCTCCTGAAACACCTGTGAACCGGGCTCTGCAATAAAGGGCGCGACCCAGAGGGCTGGCTCGCAGCCAGCCTGTTTGATCTCGGCAGCCAGTGAGGCTACACCTTGCTCGAACTTGGCCGACGGGGTAAGCCAGTCGCCCATTTTGGCCTGATAGCCGTCGTCGATCTGCACATAGCGCAGGGCCGGGAAGCGCTCGGCACGCACCTGCAGGTTCTCGCGAATATCGGCAGCGCTCACCTCGGCGTAGTAGTGATACCAGGAGCACCAGCCGCTCGGGCGCTCACTCACCTTGCCGATCAGAGAGCCATGTTCGGCCTCGATCAGCCGTGCCAGCTCAGCCAGCAGATCCTCGCGCTCCGCCCCTTCGAGGCAGATCAGCGCCTCGCTCTGCCAATGCTCACCAGCCGCAAGTTTTCGCCCTTCGCAGTTCATCAGGATCTGCAAGCAACCATCGGGATAGAGGCGAAACTCCCCGCCAAAACGGTGGCAGCTGGCAAAGGCGAGCAGCAGCCACCCCTTGCCATGCTCCACCAGCAACAGGTTGTGGATGGTGTGGTAGCCATTGTCATCGGTGATGCGATAGACGCTGGCATCGGGGCAACGGCCGACATGTTGCGGTGATTGCCAGCACCCCATGGTCTGGGCCAGCATTTGGAATCCTTCGCCATAGATGGCGCTCTCCACCGGCAGGCCAAGCTTGCCGTCAAACAGCACCCAGCGGTCAACCGGAGTGGCATCAGCGCCAGTGTTGTCGAGTCGCACCCGACACAGGGGCCCTTCCCACTGACGGGTTTGAAGCAGATGGGGTGGCAACGCATTATCATTCGCCAGCTGGCGAACTCGGGACAAGAGGGATGTCATCACTACTCCTTGTAGTTCGAAAAGGGTTCTATCAGACAATGTTCAACAGATAATCTGCATACAAATCAGCTTCAAACGAACTGATTTCAGTTGTTATTGTTTTAATGCCGCGACCCGGCCTCTCTGGTAAACTGCGATTTTTCTTCCCAGTCGATGAGGTTCACGTGATCGCGCAACGCGCCTTGCTGTACTTTCGTGACTTTATGGTCATCGTCGCCTGCCTGCTGGCAGGCAAATCCGTGGCAGCCATCCTGCCTTTCGCCTTTCCCGGCAGCATCATCGGCATGCTGTTGCTGTTTGTGCTGCTCTCCCTGCAACTGATCAAGCTGCATTGGGTCGAGCTGGGGGCAGGCTTGCTGCTGCGCCACATGGGCGTGCTGTTCGTGCCGGTTGCAGTCGGACTGGTGGCCTGGCTTGAGCCCCTGCGCCAATCCTTCGGCGTCATCATGCTCTGCATCGTGCTCGGGATCGTGCTGATCCTCGCCACCGTCGGTCGGCTCTACCAGAGGATGAACAAATGATCTTCTGGCTAGCCATTCCCCTGACCCTGGCGCTCTATTTCGCCACCCGCACCCTCTATCGCCGTCTGCCCTGGCCCATCATCAACCCAGTGCTGGTGCCGACCGGGGTGATCATCGGCCTGCTACTCTGGTTCAACCTGCCCCTTGAGCAGTACGAACGCGGCAGCAGCCCCATTACCATGCTGCTGGAGCCCGCCGTGGTGGCGCTGGCGCTGCCGCTCTATCAACAGGCGCGCCAGATCCAGGCCAAGCTCAAGCCCATCCTAATCTGTACCCTCGCCTCCGTCTTGATCTCGGTGTGCACAACCCTGCTGATCGGTCATTTTATGGGCACAGATCCGGCGCTGCTCGCCTCATTGGCGACCAAATCGATCACCACCCCGCTCGCCATGAGCGTCAGCCAGTCCATCGGCGGCATTCCCGCCATCGCGGCCGCCGTGGTGGTGGTGGTGGGGATTGTCGGTGCCCTGATCGGCTACCCGCTGCTCAAACTGCTGAAAGTGACCGACCCGGAAGCTCAAGGGCTCGCGATGGGGGCCTGTGCCCACGCCATCGGCACCGCCACCTCCGCCGAGAAGGGGATCACCCAGGGGGCCTTTGCATCGCTCGCCATGGTGGTGTGCGGCATTCTCACCGCTGCCGTCGCTCCCCTCCTCTTTGCCATCTATCACTGGCTCACCTGACCGATGATTAGCCACCCCGACAGCTCTGCAGCGCTGTCGGGGTGCGACCTGCCGCACAATTTGCACAAGACAAACGTTTCCATTACCATCCCCATCCGTTTGCCCGTCAGGGCGTGAGCCTGCTCACACATTTACCCGAGCTTGCTCCCTACAATGGCCGCCCAATTGGCCTTTGAGGACACACTATGCATCCCCGTTTTGCCAAGCCATTCGATACCCTCTCTGCCCCGCTCAAAGCAGCCGTGCAGCCCATGCTGGATAGTGCCGACTTCAACGCCCGCTTCACGCCGGAGCAAGTCGCCACCCTGAAAGCCGCCACAGGTCTCGATGATCGCGCCCTGCGCCTCGCCCTGTTGCCGCTGGCTGCCGCCTGCTCGGTAGCCCCCATCTCCAAGTTTTATGTCGGTGCCATCGCCTGTGGCCTGAGCGGCACCTGGTACTTCGGCGCCAATATGGAGTTCGCGGGCCAGGGTCTGTTCCACTCGGTGCACGCCGAGCAGTCCGCCATCTCCAACGCCTGGCTGGGTGGCGAGACCGGGATCAGCGAAATCACCGTCAACTACACCCCTTGCGGCCACTGCCGTCAGTTCATGAACGAGCTGAGCACCGCCAAGATCCTGAAAGTCTCTCTGCCCGATGACCTGAGCGCCCTGCAATCCTTCCTGCCCCACTCGTTTGGCCCGGCGGATCTCGACATCACAGATGCGCTGATGAGCCCGCAGGATCACGCAGAGCTTGAGCTTCAAAGCGAAGACCCGCTGTGGCAAGCCGCGCTGGCCGCCGCCCGTCAAAGCTACGCCCCCTATAGCCAGGGCTATGCCGCGGTGGCGCTGCAGTTTGCCGATGGTCGCATCTTCTCGGGCCGCTACGCCGAGAACGCCGCCTTCAACCCCAGCCTGCCGCCGATGCAGATGGCCTGCGCCCATGCGGTGCTTAATGGCGAAGATCTCGCCACCATCCGCCGCGCCGTGCTGCTGGAGAACAAAAACGGCCAGATCAGCCAGCGTGACTCCGCCCAGTCCACCCTCAAGGCACTGGGCTCCGTCGAGCTGGAGTATCAGGCGGTCTGACCCCAGCTTTGCGTCGATAAACGAAAGCCCCCGCACCTTGGTGCGGGGGCTTTTTTACTTGGCCGTTTAACCGGGAGCGACCGGTGATCTGCACGGTTTGGCGCGGTTGATCACCCCGTCTAACCGGTTGCTGATCAGACCGGTTTCAGCCGCGCGGTGAAGTGGCGCAGCAGCGGCGGCTCGTAGTCAAAGGTGAGCCCGCGAATGTCGCTGGCCCGCGCTTTCACCGCGATCAGGCAGTCGGCCACATAGTCCATGTGATCCCGGGTATAGACCCGGCGCGGAATGGTGAGACGCAGCAACTCAAAGTCCGCCGCCTCCTGCTTGCCAGTGGCGGGATCGCGCCCCAGCAACAGGGAGCCAATCTCCACCCCGCGCACGCCCCCTTCCAGATAGAGCTCGCAGGCGAGCGCATGGGCGGGGAACTGCTCGGCCGGAATATGGGGCAGCAGCTTTTTGGCATCCACAAACACCGCATGGCCGCCAGTGGGGGTCTGGATGGGGATGCCCGCCTCGGCCAGCCGCTCACCCAGATAGGCCACCTGACTGATGCGATAGGTGAGATACTCCTCATCCATCCCCTCGCGCAGGCCGATGGCGAGCGCCGCCATATCCCGCCCGGCGAGGCCGCCATAGGTGACAAACCCCTCCATCGCCACGCAGCGCACCTGCACCGCACGGAACAGGTCGAGATCCTCTTTAAAACAACACAACCCGCCGATATTGACCAACCCGTCCTTCTTGGCCGACATGGTGAAGATGTCCCCAAGTGCGAACATCTGGCGCACTATCTCCTTGATGCTGCACTTGGCATAGGCCGGATCCCGCTCCTTGATAAACCAGGCGTTTTCGGCAAAGCGGGCGGCATCGATCACCACCGGAATATGGTAGCGACGGGCCAGCGCCGAGACCGCCTCCATATTGGCCATGGAGACCGGCTGACCACCGGCGCTGTTGCAGGTCACCGTGATGATGATGCCGGCCACGTTGTCGGCCCCCAGGGTCTCGATGGTGTCACTCAGGCGAGGGAGATCAAAATCCCCTTTCCAGGCGTAGGGGGCCGTGGTGTCGAGGGCCTTCGGGGTGAGCAGGTTGATGGCCCGCGCGCCAGCCAACTCCACATGGGCCTTGGTGGTGTCGAAGTGGTAGTTGGAGATAAAGACAGGAGCCTTGCCCTTGCAGCGCTTGACCAGCTCGGGGAAGAGGATCTGCTCGGCCCCGCGCCCCTGATGGGTGGGCATCACATGCTGGTAGCCAAAAATCTCGCGCACCGTGCGCTCCAGCTCGACGAAGTTGCGGCTGCCCGCATAGGCCTCATCCCCCATCATGATGCCGGCCCACTGGCGATCGGACATGGCACCTGTGCCACTGTCGGTCAGCAGATCGATATAGACATCTTCAGCCAGCAGCAGGAAGGGGTTCCAGCCAGCGGTCTCGAGGGCGACACGGCGCTCGGCGCCAGTGGTCTGTTTGATGGGCTCGACCATCTTGATACGAAACGGCTCGGGTATACGACGCATAAAAGACTCCTCACCGGCGCGGGGCCAGTGTGTATGAAATCGGGATTGGCAAAGAGGCCGGCGCGATCAGGGTCGTCCGGCTGACAAATTCAAACGGCGGGTGCCGCCAATCAGCGGTGAGGAAAATCGAAGGTGAGAATGGGATCCCGGGTATACCAGTGGGCGAGCAGGCAAGCTGCCCGGGGCGTAGCTGTCATGATTGGCATCACTCCCCTCCATATCGGTTGTAGACAGTCGGTGGCCAACAAGATCCATTGATGGGTGCTGCCAGCGGGCAGCTTCGCCACGTTAACGGCTGGTTAATTGGCAAACAAGGGGCGCACCGACGGGCTGTGCGCCCGCTCACAAAGTGCGCATCTGAGCGGCAAACTGGCAGCGAGGTTGATCCGCCCGCGCTCCCGCTTCGTTATTCTCCCTACCCACACGCCACATCCCCCATCAGTCAAGGCCGGAAGCCATCATGCATCGCAAACCCCATCTGCCCGAGAAGATCTGCCCCGTCTGCCAGCGCCCTTTCAGCTGGCGGCGCAAGTGGGCGCGCAGTTGGGAGGAGGTTCGCTACTGCAGCGAGCGCTGTCGCCACGCTCGTCTCCGTAGCCATCAACATAATGAGGAGCCAGCCTGATGGAGCTGCGCCTTGTTCTCGGTGATCAGCTGAACACCGCTCACAGCTGGTTTCGCACCCCGGATCCGGCAATCTGCTATCTGATGGCGGAGCTGCGTCAGGAGACCGACTACTGCCACCACCATCGCCAGAAGGTGCTGGCCTTCTTTGCCGCCATGCGCGCCTTCGCGGCAGCCCTCACCCAAGCGGGCCACCGCGTCTGTTACCTGACTCTTGATGAGAGTGCCCGCTGGCCCGACTTGCCCGGCTTGCTGGAGGCTCAGCTCGAAGCACATCAGGCCAGCAGCTTTGCCTGGCAGAGCCCGGACGAGTGGCGCCTTGCCAGCCAGTTGAAAAGCTGGGCGGCGGGCCTTGCCATCCCTGCCACCGAGGTGGAGAGCGAACATTTTCTCACCCCCCGCGATGGCTGGCAGCGCTATCCCCACAGCCGGATGGAGTTCTTCTACCGCGCCTTGCGTAAGCAATACCGAGTGCTGCTCGATGAGCGCGGCCAACCCCTTGGCGGGCGCTGGAACTTTGATGACGAGAATCGCGCCAAGCTGCCGGCGAGCCAGCCCATCCCGGCGCCCCTCACCTTTGCCAACGAGGTGATCGAGATTGATGCCATGCTGACCCGCCACGGGGTCAGCACCATCGGCGAGGCAGATGCAAGCAGGCTGCCCTGGCCCATCACAAGGCGCCAGAGTCGCGAGCTGCTGGCCCATTTTCTCACCCACTGCCTGCCTCACTTTGGCCGCTATCAGGATGCCCTGAGCGAGCGGGGCTGGAGTCTGTTTCACAGCCGCCTGTCGTTTTCCCTCAACAGCAAGATGCTTCATCCGCTTGAAGTGATCCGCGCAGCCGAAGCCCACTGGCAGGCCAATCAGGCCACCATCACGCTGGCGCAGGTGGAGGGGTTTATTCGCCAGATCCTCGGCTGGCGCGAGTTTGTCCGTGCCCTCTACTGGGACAAGATGCCCGACTATCAGCGCACCAATTTTCTGGGGGCCAAGCGGCCGCTGCCCGGTTTTTTCTGGAGCGGCGAAACCAGGATGGCCTGCGTGCGCCATGCCATAAAGCAATCCCTTGAGCACGGCTACGCCCACCATATCCAGCGGCTGATGGTGACCGGCAACTTTGCCCTGCTGGCGGGGATTGATCCTGACGAGGTAGATCAGTGGTATCTCGGTATCTATGTGGATGCCATCGAGTGGGTCGAGCTGCCCAACACCCGCGGCATGAGCCAGTTTGCCGATGGCGGCCTGATGGGCAGCAAGCCCTACGCCAGCAGCGGCGCCTATCTCGAGCGAATGGGCCACTACTGCAAGGGGTGCCACTATCAGGTCAAAGCACGCCACGGCGACGGAAGTTGCCCCTTCAACAGCCTCTACTGGCACTTTCTCTGGCGCAATCGGGACAAACTGGGCGGCAATCCCCGCCTCGCCCTCCCCTATGCCAACTGGGATGGCCAAGCCGCAGCGCAGCAGCAAGCCATTCTGGCAACGGCGGAGCACTACCAGATCAAGCTGGAGCAGTTGTAAGCGGGCCATGTCCCCTGGCACATTCACACTGACAACAGCGCAGCGATTTACGCTGGCAATCAGGCGCGTCATCGCACCAAACACCAGCCTGTGACCGGCAAGCAGACGGAGATCCCAATCCTGCGCAGAGCAGTTGAATATCCTGTGGCGGCTGATTATGGTGGTGGCCACATCAGGAGATCAGTCAAGGAAAGACGATATGGAGATAGTGGTTCTCGGTGGCGGCGTGATAGGGGTAACCAGCGCCTGGTATCTGGCCAAAGCGGGTCACAAGGTGACCCTGCTGGAGCGACAGGGGGGCGTCGCCCTTGAAACCAGCCATGCCAACGCCGGGCAGATATCCCCGGGTTATGCGGCCCCCTGGGCGGCCCCCGGCATTCCCCTCAAGGCCGCCAAGTGGATGCTGCAAAAGCATGCCCCCTTCACCGTGCGCCCCACCGCCGACCCCTTCCAGCTTCGCTGGATGCTCAGAATGCTCGCCAACTGCACTCCGACCGCCTATGCCACCAACAAGGGGCGCATGGTGCGTCTGGCCGAATACAGCCGCGACTGCATGAAGCTGCTGCGCGACGAGCTGAACATCGATTACGAAGGGCGCCAACTCGGCACCCTGCAGCTGTTTCGCAGCCAATCCCAGCTCGATGCCAGTCAGCGCGACATCGAGGTGCTGGAGGAGTATGGCGTCCCCTACCAGTCGCTGGATGCCAGCGGCTGCGAAGCGGCAGAGCCTGCGCTGACGCGGGTGCGCGGCAAAATCGTCGGCGGCTTGCGTCTGCCCGGCGACGAGACCGGCGACTGCTTCCGCTTCACCAAGGCCCTTGCCCTTGAAGCCGAGAAGCTCGGGGTCAAGTTTGTCTTCAACTGCGATATCGACGAGATTGAGCAAGCACGCGGCCGCGCCGTGGCGGTGCGGGCGGGCGAGCAGCGCTATCGCGCCGATGCCATCGTCTGCGCGCTCGGCAGTTATGCCACCGGTTTTCTACGGCCGCTGCTGCGCCCGCTCGGGCTGGAGCTGCCGGTCTATCCGGTCAAGGGCTACTCCCTCACCCTGCCGATGATCAACGCCGAGGCCGCACCGCGCAGTACCGTGCTCGACGAGACCTACAAGGTGGCCATCACCCGTTTTGACGAGCGGATCCGGGTCGGCGGCATGGCGGAGCTGTCGGGCTACAACCTCGCCTTGAATCCGAGACGCCACGACACTCTGGCGATGGTAGTGGGGGATCTTTTCCCCGAGGGGGGCGATATCAGCCAAGCCGAGTTTTGGACCGGCCTGCGTCCCATGACGCCGGACGGCACCCCGCTGGTGGGGCCAAGCCCCATTCCCGGCCTCTGGCTCAATACCGGCCACGGCACCCTGGGCTGGACCATGGCGGCCGGTTCGGGTCAGCTATTGTGCGATCTGATCAGCGGCAGCGAGCCCGCCATCAGCGATGAGGGGCTCACTCTGGCCCGTTACGGCTAAGCGCCCAAGCTGTCGGGCTGTTTCACTCGCCAACTACGCCCCCAGACAACAGCAGAGAACGTCCTCAACCGCTTTATTGACAGGCCACCGCCATAAACGGTGGCCTTTTCGTCTGATGTTGACCTTCTCCCTCCCCGTCTACCTGAGCGGTGCTCTGGCTGCCGGTTAATGCAGCAAACGGCACAGAATATTGCGCAATTCGACTTGCGCAAGCCGTCACAATCCGTAATGTGGATAGACGCATTTTTCGCAGCGCATATTTTTTATATGGCCTGTAAACCGCTTGTAAACAGGCGTCGCCAGACAAGGGGTTACGGGTGTCATCGCGAGTTTCTTTAGCAGCAATCCAGGGTAGGACAATATGAAAAAAGTAGGTTTGGTCGGTTGGCGTGGCATGGTGGGATCGGTTCTGATGAGCCGGATGCAGGAAGAGCAGGATTTCGCCCATATTCAACCCACATTCTTCACCACCTCCCAGGCCGGTGAGGCGGCTCCCAACTTCGGCGTCGATGCCGGTACTCTGCAAGACGCCTTCGATATCGAAGCGCTGGCCAAGCAGGATATCATCATCACCGCGCAAGGCGGCGACTACACCAAGGATGTCTATCCGCGCCTGAAAGCCGCTGGCTGGCAGGGTTACTGGATTGACGCTGCCTCCTCCCTGCGGATGGAGAAAGACGCCGTCATCATTCTGGATCCGGTCAACGGCGATGTGATTGAACAGGCCCTGAACGATGGCATCAAGACCTTCGTTGGCGGCAACTGCACCGTCAGCCTGATGCTGCTGGCCCTAGGCGGCCTGTTCAAGGCCGATCTGGTGGAGTGGGTGAGTGTGGCCACCTATCAGGCGGCATCCGGTGGCGGTGCCCGCCATATGCGCGAGCTGGTCACCCAGATGGGGATGCTGCGCGACGAAGTGGCGGTTGAGCTGGCCGATCCTGCCTCCGCCATCCTCGACATCGAGCGCAAGATCACTGAAAAGACCCGCTCCGGCACCCTGCCGGTGGACAACTTCGGCGTGCCGCTGGCCGGTGGCCTTATCCCCTGGATCGACACCAAGCTCGACAACGGCCAGAGCCGTGAAGAGTGGAAGGGTCAGGCTGAGACCAACAAGATTTTGGGTATCGAGAACGCCGTCATTCCGGTGGATGGTCTCTGTGTGCGGATCGGCGCCCTGCGCTGCCACAGTCAGGCCTTTACCATCAAGCTGAAAAAGGATGTGCCGCTGGCGGAGATCGAAGCGCTGCTGGCTGCCCACAACGACTGGGTAAAAGTGATCCCCAATGATCGCGATATCACAGCCCGCGAGCTGACCCCGGCTGCCGTTACCGGCACCCTCAGCATTCCGGTGGGTCGTCTGCGCAAACTCAATATGGGCCCTGAGTATCTGGCCGCCTTTACCGTGGGTGACCAGCTGCTGTGGGGCGCCGCCGAGCCGCTGCGCCGCATGCTGCGTATCCTGCTGGCGCGCTAATCCGCCACAGAAACAGATACAAAAAGGGCGGGGAGTCACACTCCCCGCCCTTTTTTATTGGCTGTTTTCGTTACCCGTTTAGCGGGTTCACGGCCTTGCCATTACTTGAGCAGGATACGCTGGCACCCGCTGTAGATCTCGGCCCGCCCGGGGCGGCAAAAGCCCACCAGCGTCAGCCCGGTCTGCTCGGCACGCTCGACCGCAAGCTCGGTGGCGGCCGAGATGGCGAGCAAGATCTCCACCCCGGCGCTGGCGCACTTTTGCACCATCTCGAAGCTGGCGCGGCTGGTCACCAGAATGGCACCATCACGGCGACCCGTGCGGCACAGATGGCCCACCAGCTTATCCAGCGCAATATGGCGCCCCACATCCTCGCGGATGGCGAGAATATTGCCCTCCCCGTCCAGATGCACCGCCGCATGGGTGGCGCCGGTGCGCTGACCCAGCAGCTGGAGCGGGCGCAGCGCGCTCAATACCTTGTCGATATGGCCCACCGCCAGGCGCTGACTATCGGGCAAGCTTGGCTGGTTGCGGATCACCTGCTCCAGACTCTCGCTGCCGCAGATGCCGCAACCGGTGCGCCCCGCCAGGGTGCGCCGCTTCTCTTTAAGGCGATGGACGCAGCGGTTGGCCAGGGTGATATGCAGCTCAATCCCCTGACAGCCATCGATCTGCTCGATGTCGTGGATATCGAGCAGACTGTCGATGATCCCCTCGGATAGCGAAAACCCGATGGCGAAATCCTCCAGATCGGAGGCCGAGCACATCATCACGCTGTGGGCGATGCCGTTGTAGACCAGCGCCACCGGCGTCTCGGAGGGGAGCGCCATTTCGCTGTCGCAGGTCAGTGTATCGGCGCGGTAGTGCACCACCTCGCGGTGGATAGCGCAGCGGGCCAGCTCGTTCTGTTCTCTCTGCTCGCACTGTTCGTTCTGTTTTTGCTCGCTCCGCTCACTCCGCACCTCAAGCTCAATTACCTCTCTCATGGTGCAACCCCGTCAATGATCTCGGGATCTCTGGCTGAGATGCCGAGCCGCTTCATTTTCGAAAGCAAGGTGGTGCGCTTCATGCCAAGGCGGTTGGCCGCCCCCCGCTCGCCAGCGACGATGCCGTTGCAGTCACGCAGGGCAGCGATGATCGCCTCACGCTCATCAATCGGCCCCTCCTCGGTAAAGAGCGGCGTGGCGGGTTCGTCATAAACCAGGGTCTCAATCTTGTGGTAGCCCTTGAGGGGCATCAGCTCATCAGGCGAGAGGTTGAGCACATGGCCGCGGGTCATCACCACGGCGCGCTCGATGACGTTCTCCAGCTCGCGGATATTGCCGTACCAGGGGAGTGACACCAGCATTTTCATGGCATCGGCGGGGATAGAGGTGATGGTGCGGCGCATCCGCTTGGCGATCTTCTTGATAAAAAAATTGACCAGCAGCGGAATATCCTCGCGCCGCTCGCGCAGGGGCGGCAGCTCGATGGGAAAGACGTTGAGGCGGTAGTAGAGATCGCTTCTGAAACGCTTGTTCTTGACCATGGAGAGCAGATCGCAGTTGGTGGCGGCCACCAGCCGCACATCCACTGCGATGGGGTTGCTGTTCCCCACCCGCTCCAGCTCGTGCTCCTGCAATACCCGCAAGAGTTTGGGCTGCAAGTCCAGCGGCATATCCCCCACCTCGTCGAGGAACAGGGTGCCCTTGTGGGCCCGCTCGAAACGGCCGATGCGCTGGGTCAGGGCGCCGGTAAAGGCCCCCTTCTCGTGGCCAAACAGATCGCTCTCGATAAGGCCGGTCGGGATGGCGGCGCAGTTCACCTTCACCATCTCGTGGTCGTGGCGGGCACTCAGGGCGTGAATGGCCTGGGCGATCAGCTCCTTGCCGGTACCGGTCTCGCCGAGGATCAGCACAGTGCTGTCGCTCTCGGCCACCAGCCGCACCTTCTCCAGCACGCTCTCCATCACCGCGCTCTGGTAGATGATGTGGGGAAACTCCCCCTGCATCTGCGGCTCGTTGATGCGAATGGTCTTCTCTTTGGCACCGTTGGTGTTGGAGATCTCCTGCTGCGCCTGCACGTTGTTCATGGCAATGGCGGTGCGCGCCGCCACTTGCTCCAGCAATGAGATATCGATATCGGCAAAGAAGTCGGCGTTGGGGTGCGAGAGGATCAACACCCCCAGCAGGTTGCCCCGATAACGCAGCGGCAAAATGCAGGAGCTGTCGGCCTCGGGGGGCAGGATCTGGGAGGTAAACCGACAGCGATTGCTGCAGCCGTGGCCGTGTTCGCGATAGACGAAAAACGGCTCGCTGTGGCCAAGGGCCCCCTGCAGGCACTTCTTTTCAAAACAGGAGTGATCGATGATGCCCGGCTGCTCGCTCTGGTGCTGATTGACCAGATAGCTCTTGAAGCTGTCGGAGGTGGCGTTGTACTCCGCCAGACACAAGCTGCTGATGCCGAAGTGGTGATGCAGGATGGTAAACAGGCTCTTGGGCAGCTCGGCGATGCGCACCAGTTTGATCACTGCATTGGTCACATCCACCAGAATTTTGCAGCTGTCGCGCTCAAGACGCAGGGAGTTGGCCTGCTCCAGGGTGCGCTCCTTGTCGAGCACGTTCTCCAGCGCAATGGCGATAATGGCCGCCAGCTGGGTCAGTTTGGCCAGGGTCTCCATGGTGAAGCTGTCGAGCTGGGTGTTGATAAACTCGACCCCGCCAAGGTGGCTGCGGGCGGTGGTGATGGGGAGCTGGCAGTAGGAGCGCAGCCCCCCGTAGACCCCTTCGCGATCCAGCGCCGGGCAGCGATTCTCAAAGCGGGCGGCAGCGAGAATGATGGCCTGTTCCGGGGTCTCTTTGGTCGGACGGGGGGAGAGGTGCAGCTCTGCCTTGGGGCAGACCAGATGCTTTGGGCCGGAATGTCCCATGAAATAGAAGATGGCCTCCTCGTCCGCCCCCATGTTGAGGATCAGGTTGACCCGGGTCACGCCGCCGAAGCTGGCATCTATCTTGTTGAGTTTGTGGATAAAATCATCGAGCGTCACGGCCGACAGGAGGGATTTGGAGAGCAGGAGGAAACCGTCGTCCCAGATGGGAGAGATCTCGTCCAGGGGGATGGCACTCACATTTAGCATTGCGGCCTCACGTTATATCGATTTAGTCACCAGTCAGGCTGTCCATGCCATCGCATCACGACAAGCACTCGTCACCAAAATAAATAGCCGCAGCCCGTAAAAGCGGCTGCCAATAAGAAAAGCGGTGACGAAAATTGTCGCATGTTGCAATTCCAGAGTTGTTATTAACGAACGACAACAAAAAGTAACATCGTTATCGGGGGATATATTGGAATGGCGACTCATCATAGATGAGCTCAAATTTCATTACAATCCGATTTAATATATCTGATGGCCATATTTAACCGGTTATTTCATCAGTTCTTGATCTCAATTAAGGCGTCCGAAAAGTGGGCCGCCGTCAACTGTCAGATCTGCCTCTCCTCTTCGCTGACTACGGGTTTCAAGATGGCGTTTGCTGCTCATAAATCGGTAATTTATGAGGTGATGATCCGGCTGTGGCAGCACTTCAGACCACCGAAGATAAAGAGGGCCGACAAGCTCTGGAAGGCCATCAGCAGCCAGCTGGCGTTGTCGGCAAGCTCGGCGGTGACGCTCTGGTGAGTGAGGTAGATCAGCAGGGTGATCACCCCCAGCAGCAGGCCGTTGATCAAGGTGGTGGAGATAAACCCGATCAGCCAGGCACTGGAAATACTCAAGGCAGAAAATACGCTGTTCATGGCAAGCCTTGCTGCCATAAAACAGCCGAAAAAACCGAAGCCGAGCAGAAATATCATCTCGTCGCGCCAAATATAGCAACCTATTCCCAGCAATATCGCCGCCAGATAGGTGCCAATATAGAAAATTCCGAATAAGCGACCAATTTCATGTTGCATCATTTATCCCCTGTTTTTGGGTAATAAAAGGGTGCCCGACTCGATAAATCCGAGTCGGGTTCCCTTATTTGTGCAGAACGTCCTTTTTTAGGGCGGGTCAGCCTTTGGCTGCGCTGCGCAATTTCGCCTTGAGCGCGCTGTATTCAGTCTGGACGTACACTTCCGCCTCAGGCTGATTGTCGATGCGCTCTATCTTCACCGCGCAGTACTTGTACTCCGGCGTGTGGGAGACGGGATCGACGTGCTCGATGGTGAGCTCGTTGCAGGCCCCGATCCACCACTGGTAAGTCATGTAGACCACCCCGGCGTTGACCCGGTCGTTGTAGTTGGCGCGGGTGATCACCTTGCCACGGCGCGACGAGATCCAGACCAGCGCCTGATCCTTCACCCCGAGCTTTTTGGCATCGCTCGGGTGGATCTGCACATAGCCGGGCTCATCGGCCAGGGTTTGCAGCGCCGAGCAGTTGCCGGTCATGGATCGGCAGGAGTAGTGACCCACCTCGCGCACGGTGGAGAGCACCAGCGGGTACTCCGCACAGGGCTGCTCCAGCGGCGGCCGCCACTCGGAGGCGATCAGCTGACCCTTGCCGCTCGGGGTGGTGAACACATTCCCCTCGAACAGAGTGCTGGTACCCGGGTGATCCTCGGTCGGGCAAGGCCACTGCACGCTCTTGAGATCGGCCATCTTGTCGTAGCTGACCCCGGCATAGAGCGGGCAGAGCGCACGCATCTCATCCCAGATCTCTTCGGTGTTGTGGTACTCCATGGGGTAACCCATGGCTGTCGCCATCAACGAGAAGATGGCCCAGTCCGGCTTCACGTTCTCAGGGGGCGTCACCGCCTTGTAGAAGCGCTGGAAGCCGCGATCCGCCGAGCTGTAGACCCCTTCGTGCTCGCCCCAGCTGGTGGCGGGCAGAATGACATCCGCCATCTCGGCGGTCTGGGTCATGAAGATATCCTGCACGATCACCAGCTCCATCCCCGCCAGAGTGCGGCGGAACTGACCGAGATCTGCCTCGGTCTGGGCCGGATCTTCACCGAAGATGTAGAAGGCCTTGCACTTGCCCTCCTCCACCTTATGGCCAAGCTCCGTCAGGCGATAGCCGGGTTTCTGGGAGAGCGACGCCACGCCCCACGCCTTGGCAAACTTGGCGCTGATGGCAGGATCGGCCACCGACTGATAACCCGGGAACTGGTGCGGCAGCATCCCCATGTCACAGGTGCCCTGCACGTTGTTCTGACCGCGTACCGGCCCGCAACCGGTGCCGCGGCGACCGAAGTTGCCGGTCAGCAGCGCCAGACCCGCGAGCCCCTTGACCACGTCCACCGCCTGACCGTACTGGGTCACCCCCATGCCCCACAGGATCATGGACGCAGGCGACTCGGCATAGGTGCGAATGGCGGCGCGGATATCGGCGGCTTTGAGGCCAGTGATCCCCTCCACATATTCCGGGGTGTACTTGGCTACCGTCGCCTTGAAGGTCTCGAACCCTTCGGTGTAGTTGGCGACAAAGGCCTTGTTGTAGAGCCCTTCATTGATCAACACGTTGGCGAAGGCGTTAACCAGCGCCATGTTGGAACCGTTTTTGAGCGGCAGCCACTGATCGGCGATACGGGCGGTCTCCACCATGCGGGGATCACACACAATCACCTTGGCCCCGTTTGCCTTCGCCTTGAGGATATGGCGAGCGACGATGGGGTGAGAGTCAGCAGCGTTGTAACCAAACACCAGCAGGCACTTGGTCTCTTGAATTTCGGGAATGGCGTTGCTCATGGCGCCGTTGCCTACAGTTGTCTCCAGACCGGAGACTGAGGGTGCGTGTCACACCCTCGCGCAGTGGTCGACGTTGTTCGTCCCAATCACCGCACGGGCAAATTTTTGCATCACATAGTTGGCTTCATTGCCGGGGCCACGGGCAGAGCCGGTGGTCATGATGGCGTCCGGGCCATATTTCGCCTTGATGGCAGAGAGACGGCTGCTGGCAAACTCGATGGCTTCGTCCCAGGAGACTGCTTCGAACTTGCCACCGCGCTCGCGGCGGATCATCGGGCTCTTGAGACGGGGGGTCAGCAGGTTGGTGTCGTTCAAGAAATCCCAACCGTAATAGCCCTTGAGGCAGAGCTGCCCCTCGTTGGTCCGGCCGTTGGCGCCTTCGGCCCCCACCACCTTGTCGTTTTCAACCAGCAGGTTGATTTTGCAACCGGTGCCGCAATAGGGGCACACGGTAATGACTTTTTTCATGACTCACACTCTTGTTTGTTAACGAAAAACGGCTCGGCAAGCCCGCTCACACCCGCGTCGGCATCGCCAGCAGTGCCTCGGCACTGGCCAGCTGCTTCTGCCGATTCAGGGTTTCAAGATGCTCCGGCGTGACCAGCCGCAGCGCCTGGGTCGGACACACCTCGACACAGGCCGGGCCCGCCTCGCGGTGACGGCAGAGATCGCACTTGAGCGCCTGCGCCTTGGTCTGCGGACGCTTGAAGAGCGAATCTGCAGCCGGGGGCACCTCTTTGAGCACCACCGCCATGGCGCCGTAAGGACAGGCCACCACGCAGGACTTGCAGCCGATGCAGCGCTCCTGCAACACCTTGACGCAACCATCCTCGCTGACGATGGCATTGTTCGGGCAGGCCATGGCGCACGGCTTGTCTTCACACTGGCGGCAGAGCACCGGCGTGGTCACCTTGCTGCCCACGATCACCTTCAGGCGCGGCTGAAAGTAGCTGTCCCTGGAGACCAGATGTCCATCCTCGATGGCAAGATGCAGGCCGCCCTCCCGCTCAAGGGTCCCGCTGCAAGACCCTGACTGGTGTGAAACGGCGCAGGCCACCTCACAGGTACGACACCCAATACAGAGACTGGGATCTGCAATCACGAAGCTGTTCATAGAGAGGGATCCTAAATGGTTCGTTACACCGGGCCGCCCGCCGACAGGCAAAGAGGCGGCCAGCCCCCCACAAAGCATTTATCAGACCAAAACGGGCCAAAGGTGCGATAAAAATTCACAAGCCACTGAAAATAAAGAAGTAATTAGAAAACGTAGTGTGCTGTTTATCACCGCTGACGAGGGTGACGACGGGATGGGAAGTGTGATCGACACGACAAAAGTGACGAGCTCGACACCGGCTGACAAAGGCCATCACCCTGCCCTTTCAGCTCAAGCGAACAAACAACATCCAATCAATGACTAATTTATTGATCTCGGACAGATTATGCGCCGATTGCCCTTTTTACCCTCTACCCAATTGGATAGCATGCTTCAGTTGGCAACCAGCGCTGTTGAGACCTTCTCCATGCAGATAAATAAGTATGGTTTAAGTATTTTTGCCAAAAATATAGCGAGCAAATTATTTCAAATATTATCTAAGCTACGGAATAATTATCATATGAAAACACTTTATATAATTGGCAATGGGTTTGACCTATGGCATGAATTACCTACAGGCTATAACGACTTTTATGATTTTGCAAAAGATTTCCTCGATGAAATAGAAGAGTACTATTCATTTGATTTACGTTATCACCAGCCTTGGCATGATTTTGAAAATGCGCTTGGTAATTTTGATGCAGAGAATTTCTTGTCGATTCACAATGAGGTCGATGTTAATTCAGAGGATTTTAGACCACGAGATATTTATGGTCTAGAGGATGAGCTTACTGAGCAAACAAAAATTCACGTTTCTAATATCGAAGAAGCATTTACTGACTGGGTTAATAGTATTGATGTAACTGACACAGAACAAAAAATTATTTTCAATACTAATTCAACATTTATTAACTTCAATTACACCTCAACACTTCAATCTGTCTACAACATTGAAGATGATCATGTTCTGCATATTCATGGAAGTGCAGCCAGACACAATGCACTGATTTTTGGCCATGGTGAGAATATTACAGAGCCATCAGAATTTGATAAGGACGGAGAATATAGTGGTCATATGTTTTCAGAAGCAGAAAGTATTGCCAGATATCCTCTGTACGCCCTACGAAAACCTGTTGAAGCAGTATTGGAGAAAAATGAGGAATACTTTTGTAACCTAAATGATATTAACGATGTGGTGATTATCGGCCATTCATTAAATAATATTGATTTGCCATACTTTCAGCGTATCAAGAATCAGGTTGGTGATGTTATGTGGAAAGTTTATTGCTACCACGTATCAGATAAAGAAAAACATATACAAAGTCTCCTGAAGTGTGGTGTTAGCCGAGGAAAAATTGAAATCATCACTTATGATGAACTCTGATATTCCACAGTAACCCCAAAACAATTTAACCTCACAAGCTTGATGACCCAAAATATATTTTAATTTAAATATTTACGGTTGTATTTCTTGCACGATTGGTTCTGTTAACTGTTTTTCTAAAAGCGTTAGGAGTGTGAGTTGAAATTTGAATCAGAGGAAAATGCACAGTTATATGCCCTCAAAGCAACATCAAAGCACGCAACTGAAAATGACTTGCTAAAACGCATTGAGGATTACAAACGTTATCAGGATGCGTATGCTAATGATCAAGAGAAAAAGCAATATTGGCATGAACGAGCAAAAGCCACCAAAAGCTACTTGAATAGTGAATATTACAAGTCAGGGAGATATCACATAGGGATTGATGAGCTAATATTAGACATCATTGAGATTCGCGCGATCATATTTTCTTTTCAGACAGTTAAAACTAATTGCAATCCTTTTGAAACTTATATGTTTCATTCTCAATGGTTATCTGGATGCACTTATAAAATATTCGCATCATACGGAAAACTATTGAGCGGACATAAAGACGACCATTCATTGAAGAATGTTTGGAATAACGTCAGTCATTATATTAAAGATTCTAGCCTTACCTCTATAGAAGAGGTTGACAAACTATCTTCGTTCATAAACGGGATCAATAACAACACATCCAATCCCATGAGATATAGAAACAAAGTCATTGCTCATAATGAACAATTACCAAAAGTTCAGTGGACAGACTTAGATTATGAGCTAAAAGGTTTATGTCGCATATGGTCATTAATCACAATGTGGTGCTCAACAGGTATTATTGCCCCTTTTTATGACAATAAAACCGCTTTTTCAGGCTTAGAATCTGTTGTGAGCTCACTTGAGTTGTCTGAGTTAAAAAATGCTAGGCAAGAATATATTGATAACGTGAGAAGGTGGTGTAAGGCAAGTATTACAACAAACATATCTGATAACAATAACTCTCCTTTTGCTGAGATCTCATTTGGATTTAACGTGTAACTTTCGGTATAAATTAAGGGGGGATATATTTAGAATCGTAGTACGTTGGGTGCAATAAGCGCAGCGCATTGCACCCTACCTTTTTCCCCTTCCAAATAAAGACTCCATTGCCCCCCCCTCCCCTTTGCCATCCTGCCAGCATTTAATTAGTGATTACTTTATCGTCTATTTATTATCCATTTTGGTAAAAGAGAGTAGCCAAACCACTTCGCTAGATAAAACAAACAGTTGCCTGCATTATCGCGGCCTATTTCAATCGCCGGATAATTAATTCTCTTACTCAAATTGAACTTTTGATTATTTATAACTGAGCATAGTCCCGCAGAGTGTGTGTCATTATAAGCTTAATGACAGATGAACAGACTGTGTTCCATGACAAGCAGATCACTATTCCGTTAGCGCCCTTTCCCATCGCAATCCATTAATTCTCTCCCGATTAAATATCACGATTTTCCTGATAGGTCGGGCTGCTGTGCGTTGGCAAACGTGTAAACATCAAACTGACAAGATGAACTCATGAACTGTGATAAACAACAAGCCATGTCCGGCGTTATGCTGGCGGCGATTGGCGTAGTCTATGGCGATATCGGCACCAGCCCGCTCTATACCTTGCGCGAGTGCCTGTCAGGTCAATTCGGGTTCGGCGTCGAGCCGGCCTCCATTCTCGGCTTTCTCTCGCTGATCTTCTGGCTGCTGATCCTGGTGGTGTCGGTCAAGTACCTCTCCTTTGTGATGCGGGCCGACAACGCCGGCGAGGGTGGCATTCTCACCCTGATGTCGCTGGCGACCCGCAACGCCTCCACCCGCTGGACGCCGCTGCTGATCATCCTCGGCCTGATTGGCGGCAGCTTCTTCTATGGCGAGGTGGTGATCACCCCGGCGATGTCGGTGATGTCGGCCATCGAGGGTCTGAGCATTCTCACCCCCGCCCTCGACCCCTATATCGTCACCCTCTCGGTGCTGGTGCTGACCCTGCTGTTCGCCATCCAGAAACATGGCACCGCCATGGTGGGCAAGCTGTTTGCCCCCATCATGCTGATCTGGTTTATGACGCTGGCAGTGCTGGGGCTGCGCGGCATCATCCACAACCCCGAGGTGCTGGGTGCGCTCAACCCCATCTGGGCGGTGCGTTTCTTTATCCAGTACCAGACCACCTCCTTCTTTGCCCTCGGCGCCGTGGTGCTGGCCATCACCGGGGTGGAGGCGCTCTACGCGGATATGGGCCACTTTGGCAAGAATCCCATTCGCCTCGCCTGGTTTATCGTGGTGCTGCCCTCGCTGGTGCTCAACTACTTCGGTCAGGGTGCGCTGCTGCTGAGTAACCCGGCGGCCATTGCCAACCCCTTCTTCCTGCTCGCGCCGAAATGGGCGCTGGTACCGCTGCTGCTGCTGGCAACCATGGCGACGGTGATCGCCTCGCAGGCGGTGATCTCCGGGGTCTTTTCGCTGACCCGGCAGGCGGTGCGGCTCGGTTATCTCTCCCCCATTCGCATCGTTCATACCTCCGAGCAGGAGTCCGGCCAGATCTATATTCCGGTCATCAACTGGATGCTCTATATCTCGGTGGTGATCGTCATCATGAGCTTCGAGCACTCCAGCAATCTGGCGGCGGCCTACGGCATCGCCGTGACCGGCACCATGGTGCTTACCTCCATCCTCTCCTGCTCGGTGGCCAAGAACAGCTGGCACTGGAACAAGTATCTGGTGGCCATCCTGTTTGCCGCGCTGCTCTGTATCGACGTGCCGCTGTTTGCCGCCAACCTCGCCAAAATCTTCTCCGGCGGCTGGCTGCCGCTCACCCTGGGCGCGGTGATGTTCACCGTGATGACCAGCTGGAAGAGCGAGCGTTTCCAGCTTATTCGTCGCCTGAACGAGCACGGCAACTCCCTTGAGCCGATGATCGCCTCGCTGGAAAAATCCCCGCCGACCCGGGTGGCCGGCACTGCGGTCTATATGTCGCGGGTGGTCAATGTGATCCCCCATGCGCTCCTGCACAACCTCAAGCACAACAAGGTACTGCACGAGCGGATCATCCTGCTCACCCTGCGGGTGGAGGATGTGCCCTACGTCCACAATGTGCGCCGAGTCTGCATCGAGCAGCTCTCCCCCACCTTCTGGCGGGTGGTGGCAAGCTACGGCTGGCGCGAAACCCCGAACGTGGAGGAGATCTTCCACCGCTGCAACGCCGAGGGGCTGAGCTGCCGGATGATGGAGACCTCGTTCTTTATGGCCCACGAGTCGCTGATCATGAAAGACCGCCCCTGGTATCTCTATCTGCGCGGCAAGCTCTTTATGCTGCTGCAGCGCAACGCCCTGCGTGCCCCGGATCAGTTCGAGATCCCGCCCAACCGGGTCATCGAGCTGGGTTCGCAGGTGGATATCTGATGGCGGGTTGATGGCCTTTTGATGGCATAGAAAACGTCAGTAAATAGATAGGGAGGCATTGGCCTCCCTCTTCTTTTCCGTTAACCCCAATGACCGACCCCCTCATCCCCAGCCCTTCTCCCGCGAGGGGAGAAGGGGGCAAACCACGGCGACCATATGCTGCAAACGGTGCAATTCACTGCGTTCATTGCCCCCTGCTCCCGGTATGCTGCCGATATATTTGCGTTATCGTGCGTCCGATTACGCTTCGCTAATCGAACCTACGGTTTCAAAACAGGCGGCCTCTATCCGAACAGACCACCGCCGTAGGGTGCAACAAGCGCAGCGCCGTGCACCGCGACCATATGGCTGACTTTCCCCCTCATCCCCAAGCCCTTCTCCCGCAAGGGGAGAAGGGAGCAAACCACTGCGACCATATGCTGCCAACGGTGCAATTCACTGCGTTCTTTGCACCCTACCCATGCTGCGTTTTCCATGGTGACGAACCCTCCCGATGGCTTCGTCACAAGTGACGAACGTCACAGTTCGACAGCCACATCAGCACGTTCACCCAACCACGCGAAATTTTTATTCATTTAAAAACAGAAACTTAAAACCAATTTCACTGCAAAAACCAATCTGGCCCGTATCTTGCCAACCTGCCCCTACTTTCTCCGTTCGCGACACGACAAGGTAGGCTATGAACCGCTTCGTTATCGCTGACCCCAAGCTTTGTATCGGCTGTGGCACCTGTATGGCGGCCTGCAGCGAGGTACACAAGGCGCAAGGTTTGCAGCAAGCCCCCCGTTTAACCGTTATGCGACACGAGCAGGCGACCATGCCGGTTCAGTGCCGTCACTGTGACGATGCCCCCTGCATCAAGGTGTGCCCGGTCGAGGCAATTCGCCAGACCGGCGATTGCGTGCAACTCAACGAGTCGCTCTGCATCGGCTGCAATCTCTGCGCCGTGGCCTGCCCCTTTGGCGCCATCCAGAGCGGTGGCAGCCGTCCGGTGGCCGTGGCCACCAGTTACGACACCTATATCCCCTGCTCCATCCGCTCCAGCAACCCCTCCACCTCCGCCGGTCTGCGTTGCTTTGGCGAGGATCTGCTGAGCTGGGAACCGGGGGTGCGCAGCATCGCGGTCAAGTGTGACCTGTGCGAGTTTCGCGCCGAAGGCCCCGCCTGTGTCGGAGCCTGCCCCTCCCAGGCGCTGAAGCTGGTCAATGACGGCGACACCGAACGCGCCGCCCGTATCCGTCGCCAGCAAGCGGCCGACACCAACCCGCAAGGGGCCTCCGCCTTCTCGGCGCCTGCCACGGCGATCCCTGCCTCCGATTTATCTACCACAGAGGGAGTTCGCTGATGTTGTCCCCCCTTGTTATGGCCACGCTCCTGCTCTTTTTGCTGGGCGCTGCCGCCGGTTTGCTGCTGCAAAAGCTGCCCGCACTGGCCAACCGTCTCAACAGCGGCCTTGCCCTGCTGGGGTCGCTCGCGGGTCTGGTTGCCGCCATCCAGATCTTTGCCCAAGGCGCCCCCGTCGACGGCCAACTCTGGCTGCTGGGCTCGGTGCACCTCGATATGCTCTCCGCGCTGATGCTGCTGGTGATTAGCACCGTCGGCGTCGCCGTCGCCCTCTACTCCTTTGCCTATATCCGCGAATATCAGGGCAAGGGGGATGTGGCCATCGGCGCGCTGATGAACCTCTTCCTCTTTGCCATGGTGGGTATGGTACTGGCCGACAATGCGCTCGGTTTCTTGCTCTGCTACGAGCTGGTGACCCTCACCACCTACTGGCTGGTCAAGACCAACCCGGATGCTGCCAAACAGAGCCGGCTTTACTTGGTGATGAACCATATCGGCATGGCGCTGGTGCTGGTTGCCTTCTGGCTGCTCTGCCGTGAAAGCGGCTCGCTGGAGTTCGCTGCGCTGCGCGAGCACCATCTGGCGGGCGCTTTGGCCTCGCTGGTGTTCCTGCTCAGCTTCTGCGGCTTTGGTCTGCGCGCGGGTTTCGTGCCGCTGCACGGCTGGCTGCCGGTGGCCGAGCCCGTTGCGCCGTCCCATATCTCGGCGCTGATGTCCGGCGTCATGGTCAAGCTGGGTCTGTTTGGCATCTTGCGAGTCAGCATCGATTTTCTCGGCGTCAGCCAGCTCTGGTGGGGCTATGTGGTGCTGATCTTCGGTGCCTGCTCGGCGGTGCTCGGGGTGCTGTTTGCGCTGGCCGAGCATGACCTCAAGCGGCTGCTCGCCTACCACACGGTGGAGAACATCGGCATCATCCTGATGGGGATGGGCATCGGCATGATCGGCATCGCCAACCAGCAGCCGGCGCTGGTGGTGCTGGGGCTGCTCGGCGCCCTCTATCACCTGCTCAACCACGCCATCTTCAAGAGCCTGCTCTTTATGGGCACCGGCTCTGTGATGTTCCGCCTGCACACCCGGGATATGGACAAGATGGGTGGTCTTGCCAAGCTGATGCCCTGGACTGCGCTGGCGTTCCTCATCGGTGCCATGGCCATCTCGGCG
This sequence comes from Aeromonas sp. 25-AL00135, assembly GCF_054052385.1. Classification (NCBI taxonomy): domain Bacteria; kingdom Pseudomonadati; phylum Pseudomonadota; class Gammaproteobacteria; order Aeromonadales; family Aeromonadaceae; genus Aeromonas; species Aeromonas sp. 25-AL00135. Next base: position 147,456 of record NZ_JBSTYQ010000006.1, read on the forward strand.
CTGCCGCCGCTGAACGGCTTTGTCAGCGAGTGGTTTATCTACCAATCCCTGCTCTCCATGACCAAACTCGGCACCTCTGTCGTCGCGCCGCTCGCGGTAGTGATGCTGGCAGTGACCGGCGCCATGGCGGTGATGTGTTTCGTCAAGGTGTATGGCATCTGCTTCTGCGGCGCACCGCGCAGCGAACACGCGAGCCACGCCCGCGAAGTGCCGGGGGCCATGGTGGCAGGCACGCTGCTGCTGGCTGCGGTCTGTCTGGTGCTGGGTCTGGGCGCCCCCTGGATTGCCCCCCATATCGCCAGCTATGGTCAGGCCCTCGTCTCTACTCAAGTCACGAGCCAGATAAGCGTCGCCACCGGCGCCACCCTGCTGCCACTCGATAGCCGCCAGGCGATCCTATCCCCACCCGTTATCGCCATCACCTTGCTGGGGCTGTTCCTCATCCCGCTGCTGGTACTGGCCATCTTCAAAGGGCCCAAGCTGGGTCGTCGTCACGCAGGCACCCCGTGGGCTTGTGGTTACGCCTACGAGGAGCGCATGAGCCTCACCTCTGGCGGTGTCACCCACACCTTGCGCCAACTCTGCGCGCCGCTCTATCGCAAGCAGCCGCAGCTCGATCTGGCCAGCGCCCTGCACGGGGTGAGCGATACCAGCGGAATGACCGGCTGGTTGCTGCATGGCGTTGTGCTGGCGCTCTTTATCCTGATGGCTGTAGGAGTCTGATATGCCTGTTCTTGAAATGCCGAGCTGGGGCATGGTTGCCCTCGCCCTGACCCAGGCCATCGCCATGCTGGCGCTGGCGCCGCTCGCCACCGGTTTCAACCGGGTGCTACGGGCCAAGATGCACTCCCGTCAGGGGCCGGGTCCGCTGCAGGATTACCGGGATATCGCCAAGCTCCTGCGCCGCCAGGAGGTGACCCCCGAGCCTGCCGGCATCATCTTCAACCTGATGCCTGCGCTGCTGATCGCCGCCCTCTTGCTGGTGGGGATGGCGCTGCCAACCCTGACCCACGAGTCCCCCTTCCCCATCGCCGGGGATCTCATCACCGACATCTATCTGTTCGCCATCTTCCGCTTCTTCTTTTCGCTGGCGGGGCTCGACAGCGGCAGCATGTTTGCAGGGATCGGCGCCCGCCGCGAACTGACCCTCGGCATTCTGGTGGAGCCCATTCTGGTGCTCGCCTGCTTCATCATGGCGATGATGGTGGGCAGCTCGGATCTGGGCAATATCAGCAACTATGTGGCGACCCAGCCGCTGGCCGCGCCCATCGCCACCCTGCTGGCGGGCGCCGCCTGCGCCTTTGCGGTGTTTGTCGAGATGGGCAAGCTGCCCTTTGACTGCGCCGAAGCCGAGCAGGAGCTGCAAGAGGGGCCGCTCACCGAGTATTCCGGTGCGGGGCTGGCCCTGCTCAAGCTCTCCATCGGCCTCAAGCAGCTGGTGGTGGTGCAGCTCTTTCTGGTGATTTTCCTCCCCTTCGGCAAGGCAGCCAACTGGAGTCTGCCCGCGCTCATCGGTGCGGCGCTGATCCTCGCCTGCAAGCTGCTGGTGGCCTTTTTGCTGGCTGGCATCATCGAAAACGCCATGGCCCGCACCCAGTTCGTGCGCACCCACAAGCTCACCCGCTACGGGTTGGGGCTGGCCCTGCTGGCGCTGCTCGCCTATCTGGTCGGGGTCTGAGCCATGCCCGCCAGCACAGCAACTTTTTCCGATTTCATCATTTGTGAATGCTCATTCCCGAACATTAAAGTGAGAACTGCATGACCATCGCCATTTCGGATCGCATCGGCTGCGACTACATCCAGCAGGTGCGAGCACAACTACCCCACGCCATCGTCGACGAGGAGTGGCAAACCGCCGATCAGGCCACCATTACCGTCAAACCCACCAGTCTGGTCGAAACCGCCAGCCTGATCTTCCACCAGCTGGGGGGCTGGCTTCCGCTCTCCTTTGCCAATGACGAGCGCAGCTTCAACGGCCACTTCGCCGTCTACCACGTCTTCTCCATGGAGGGCGATACCAAGTGCTGGATCACCGTCAAGGTGCTTGTAGATGCCGATACCCAGGAGTACCCCTCCATCACCCCGACCATTCCGGCGGCGGTGTGGGGCGAGCGGGAGATCCGCGACATGTACGGCCTGCGCGCCATCGGCCTGCCGGACGAACGCCGTCTGGTACTGCCGGACGACTGGCCGGAGGATATCCATCCCCTGCGCAAGGACGCCATGGATTACCGCCAGCGCCCGATGCCCACCACCGACACCGAGACCTACCCCTTCGTCAATGAGCTCGGCAGTGATGCCAACCGCATCGTGCCGGTCGGCCCGCTGCACATAACCTCCGACGAGCCGGGCCACTTCCGTCTGTTCGTCGATGGCGAAGACATCATCGATGCCGACTACCGCCTCTTCTATGTCCATCGCGGCATGGAGAAGCTGGCGGAAACCCGCATGGGCTACAACGAAGTGGCGTTTCTGACCGACCGGGTCTGCGGCATCTGCGGTTTTACCCACAGTGTCGCCTACACCACCTCGGTGGAGAACGCCATGGGCATTCCGGTGCCGGAGCGGGCCAAGATGATCCGTGCCGTGCTGCTGGAGGTGGAGCGCCTGCACAGCCATATCCTCAACATCGGCCTGTCGAGCCACTTCACCGGTTTCGACACCGGCTTCATGCAGTTCTTCCGGGTGCGGGAAAAATCCATGACCCTGGCCGAGCTGCTGACCGGCGCCCGCAAGACCTACGGTCTCAACCTGATTGGCGGGGTGCGCCGCGACATCTTCAAGGAAGATCGCATCAAGGGTGCCCAGCTGGTGCGCGAGCTGCGTGATGAGCTCAAACCCCTGGTGGCCATGCTGCTGGATACCGCCAACATCTCCTCCCGCCTCATCGGTATCGGCAAGCTCGAGCCGCAGATTGCCCGCGATTTCAGCTGTGTCGGCCCCATGGTACGGGCGAGCGGCTTCAAGCGTGACGTGCGCCGGGTTCACGATTTTGCCGGTTACCGCGAGCTGCCGATGGAGATCCAGACCAAGGCGGGTTGCGACGTGCAATCCCGGGTGCTGGTGCGGATCCACGAGCTCTACGACTCCCTCGACATGATTGAGTTCGGCCTTGAGCACCTGCCGGAGGGGCCGCTTTTGACCGAAGGCTTCACCTACCAGCCGGGCAAGTTTGCGCTGGGCTTTACCGAAGCGCCCCGCGGCGAGAACGTCCACTGGAGCATGACGGGAGATAACCAGAAGCTGTTCCGCTGGCGCTGCCGCGCCGCCACCTACGCCAACTGGCCTGCCCTGCGTTACATGCTGCGCGGCAATACCGTGGCGGATGCGCCGCTCATCATCGGCAGTCTGGATCCCTGCTACTCCTGTACCGACCGGGTCACCCTGGTCGACCCCAAGAAGGGCAAATCCACCGTGGTCTCCTACAAGGAGATCGAGCGCTACGGCATCGATCGCAAAAACTCTCCGCTGAAATAAGGGGTCATCATGATCAAGCTGTTCAAGACCATCCTCAAGGCTGGCACCCCGACCGCCAAGTACCCCTTCGCCCCTTACGAGGTGAACCGGGATTTTCGCGGCAAACCGAAATATCAGGCGGATCAGTGCATCGCCTGCGCCGCCTGCACCAAGGCCTGCCCGGCCAATGCGCTGGTGATGGAAGTGGACATGGAGACCGGCGAACGGCGCTGGGAGATCTCCATGGCGCGCTGCATCTTCTGCGGCCGCTGCGAGGAGGTTTGCCCGACCCGCGCCATCGCCCTCTCCCCCGAGTTCGAGCTGGCGGTGACCAACAAGGCCGATCTCTATGAGGAGGCCCGCTTCGCGCTGGCCCCCTGCACCCTGTGCGGCACCTACTTTGCCCCGAGCAAGCTGGTGGCGCTGGTGGAGGACACCCTCAAGCAGGCAGGCACACCACTCACGACACCGGAGCGGCTGCACCACTGCCCCGACTGCAAACGAAAACAGAGCATGCTGAGCCAGCCTGACTCGGCCCTGATCACACCGATAGCCACACCGATGGCCGCACAAAAGGAGTGGATGTGATGAGCAAGATCAAAGGCATAGAACCGGTTGTCGGGCATGCCCATACCCGCGCCGTGCCGCTGGCACAGGATCCCGAGATCACCAAACTCAAGAAGACCCTGCTCAAGGACATTCGCCGCTCGGCCTATGTCTACAGGGTCGATTGCGGAGGCTGCAACGCCTGCGAGATTGAGATCTTCGCCACCATCACCCCGCTGTTTGATGCCGAGCGTTTCGGCATCAAGGTGGTCGCCTCCCCGCGCCACGCCGACATCCTGCTCTTTACCGGCGCGGTGACCCGGGCGATGCGGGTACCGGCCCTGCGCGCCTACGAGGCGGCGCCCGATCCCAAGATCTGCATCGCCTACGGCGCCTGCGGCTGTGACGGCGGCATCTTCCACGACCTCTACTGCGTCTGGGGCGGCACCGACAAGATCGTACCGGTGGATGTCTATATCCCCGGCTGCCCTCCGACACCGGCGGCTACCATCTACGGCTTTGCCGTGGCGCTCGGTCTGCTGGAACAGAAACTCAAAGCCACCAGCCACGAGGTGCAACCGGGTGAGCGGGTCGAACTGCGCCACACCGGCATCCCCAACGAAATCCGGGTGATGATCGAGCGCGAAGCGCGCCGCATGGCCGGTTACCGGCAGGGGCGGATCATCGCCGACGAGTTTATGGCCCTGCTCGAAGGGGCGACCCAGCAGGATGTGGATCTGCGCATCCAGAGCTACCTCGATCAGCACGACGATCCGCGCCTCTCGGAGATCGTCAACAACCTCGCAAACGCCTGCCTCAACCGGGCGGCCGGCAAGGGAGAGGCGGTGCATGGCTGACGAGGTTTTCTTCTATCGCCTCTCGCGCAAGTTCGTCGACGAGCAGTTCGACGTCCCCGAGGAAGCCAAAGAGGTGATGTACTACAGCCTCGCCATCGGCCATCACCTCGGCATCGTCGATTGCCTGCGAGCAGACCTGGTCTGCTCGCTGACCGGTTATCACGACTGGGTAGCCAAGCTGCCAGAGGGGAGCGAAGCGCGCCGCAAGATGGAGGGGTTTCTCACCTTTGGCGAGATCACCATCTATCGCGAGCACTGCCATATGCTGGCCTGCGCCTTCGATCGACTGCGCAAAGCCGAAGGCGTGCTCGATGAGCAGGAGCTGGGCTGGACCAATACCTTTATGGATCAGCTCACCGCCCTCTTTAACGACCCCCATATGTACCTGATGGTAAGGAGCCGCTGATGGGCTGCAATCTCGTGTTGACCGTGGGCAATGCCATGATGGGGGACGACGGTGCCGGCCCCTATCTTGCCGACAAACTGCAAGCCGCCCCCCTGTCCGGCTGGATCCATATCGACGGCGGCATCGCGCCGGAAAATGTGGTCTACAAGGTGCGGGAACTGCAACCGGAGCGAGTGGTGCTGGTGGATGCCGCCGAGATCGGCGAGAAGGCGGGGACCCTGCAGGTGATCCCCCCCGAGACCATCGCCGAGATGTTTATCTTCTCGACCCACAATATGCCGCTCAATTTCCTGATCGACGAGCTCAAGACCTTTGTCCCCGAGGTGATCTTTGTCGGGGTACAACCGGCCATCGTGGCGTTCTCCTTCCCGATGACCGAGATGGTGAGCGAGGCGATGGATTATCTTTATCAGCATCTTGATGCCGCCAGTGACACCAGTCTGTTAATAGATAAACTGGATCAGTGGAATATTGCCAACGCCAAGCGGTGATTATTTGTCGAGTTGTTAACGACCGTTATTGACCGACGGTTCCGGCAATGTGATCGAGGCCCGATGTTAAATTAAAAACATCGGGCTAATTGTGCTGAACTTGATATAAAACAAGGTTCTTTGATTTTTTCAAAAAATCGCTAACTCTCGCTTTTTTATGACAAAAAAAGCGTTGCCAGTCACAGAAATTTGCCACAAAATGGCGACCGTTACGGAAGTTGATGGGGTCTGGTGGCCTCCTCGGTCTTCAAAACCGATGTGAGCCGAGAAGGCTTTGGCAGGTTCGATTCCTGCCTCTTCCGCCAAATTTATCTATTGAACAAATACTCTCTCGCTGAATTTTTCGGCCTGGATGTTATTTCCATTGTTTGTTCAATATGTTTGAAGTAATACCTTAAAAAAGGTGCTTTCCGCTTGCCAATATAATCCGAAGTCAGGTTATCTCGCTGGCCAAAAATTAATTTATCAGCATCGATGCAGCATTAATTTATACCCGCTCATTGATGCACCCAGTTTGCAGTCATCCGCAAATCGCCAGCAGTGCCATAACCCGTCAGCTCGGCCTCTCTATCGGCAAACCGGTGCGCATCCCGAACCCACGCACTGCACTGGTAATCCCATGCCGAACTCGTCTCACGCGCCAGCCATCCCCCACCGCCAGCCCGCATCAGGTCAGGCTGCCGACGATTCACTGCCAGATTCACAGCAACAGAACAGCCAGCAACCAACGCGCCGTCTGCCGCAAGTGGAGCAGCTGCTGCAGCAACCCTTTCTCGCCGGTTTTATCGAAGCGCTGAGCCGCCCGCTGGTGACTCAGGCGGTGCGCGATACCCTGAGCGAGCTGCGCCAGAGCGAAGATTTTCGCCAACATGGGGTCGCACCCGAGCAGATCGAGGCGCTGATTGCCAAGCGCTGCCAACAGCAGTTGCGCCAGCGTCAAACCCGGGTGATCAACGCCACCGGCACCCTGGTGCATACCAATCTGGGGCGTTCGCCGTTAAGTCACGAGCTGTGGGACGAGGTGCGTGACCTCAACACCGGCTACAACAATCTGGAGCTGGATCTCGCCACCGGCAAACGCGGAGGGCGCAAGGGGCTGATCGCTCCCCTGCTCCGTTGCCTCACCCAGGCCGAGGATTCGCTGGTGGTCAACAACAACGCCGCCTCGCTCTTTTTGCTGCTGCAGGAGGTGGCCAAGGGGCGCGAGGTGATCGTCTCGCGCGGCGAGCAGATCCAGATTGGCGGTGGCTTTCGCATTCCCGACATTCTGGCCCTCTCCGGCGCCAAACTGGTGGAGGTGGGCACCACCAATATCACCACCGCCAAAGATTACCTCGATGCCATCACCGATCAGACCGCGCTGGTACTGATGGTGCACAGATCCAATTTCGCCATTCGCGGCTTTACTGAATCCCCCGATATCGGCGAGGTGGCCCGCGCCCTGCCCGAACACGTGGTACTGGCGGTGGATCAGGGGTCGGGCTTGACCACCGAAGAGTTTGCACCGGATGAAACCTCGGTGCGCCAGTACATCAAGGCGGGGGCAGATCTGGTCTGCTATTCCGGTGACAAGCTCTTGGGGGGCCCGCAATCGGGCATCATCAGTGGCCGCAGCGACCTTATCAAGCGGCTGGAAAAACACCCCATGATGCGTACCTTCCGCCCGAGCCGCATCGTCTACGCCCTGCTCGAACGCCTGCTCATCCACAAGCTCAACAAATCTCCCGTCGGCGAGGGTATCGCCCAGCGTACCTTGAGCAACCCGGCCGCCATGCAGGCGAGAGCTTCCCAGCTGATGGCCGCCCTGCCCGGCTGCTTTGTGCCGGTCCCCGCCCAGCTGGTTGTGGGCGGCGGCACATTGCCGGACGAGTTCTACCCGGCCCCTGCGCTCGAATGCACCGACCCGCGCCCGGCCCAGCAGCTGCTCGATGATTTGCGCGAACTGCCGGTGCCGGTCATCGCCACCGTGCGCCAGCAGAAGGTGCTGCTCAATATGGCAACCCTGCTACCGACCGAGATGGATCTGTTGATCGCCCAACTCAAGGAATTGCTGCTGCCCGCCCCGTTCAATGCAACAAAAGCGACCGAGGAGCCCTGATCCCATGACCCCCTATCGCGCCGTTATCGGTCTTGCCGGCCATGTGGATCACGGCAAGACCCTGCTGATCAAGGCTCTCACCGGGATCACCACTGCCCGTGCCCATGAGCAGGCCATCGGCATGACCCAGGATCTCGGCTTTGCCCACTTCGACGACGGTCAGGGCAACACCATAGGCGTCATCGACGTGCCCGGCCACGAGCGTTATATCCGCAACATGGTAGCGGGGCTCTGGAGTCTGGATCTGGTGCTGCTGGTCATTGCCGCCGACGAAGGGTGGATGCCGATGACCGGCGAGCACCTGCGCCTGCTCAAGGCGATGGGGGTGCCGCGTCTCTTGGTCTGCATCAACAAGTGCGATCTGGTCTCCCCCGACGAGCTTTTGCTGTTGGAAGAGAGCCTGCTGGAGCGGGTGATGGACGAGAGCGGCATGGTGCCCGATATCGTCAGCGTCAGCGCCAAAACCGGCGAGAATATGACTGCCCTGCACGCCGCCATCGTCTGCCAGCTGGGAGATATGGCTGAGCATCATGCTCCCCGCGAACAGGCCTCCCCGCGACTGTATGTAGACAGAGTCTTTACCGCCAACGGCACCGGTACCGTGCTGACCGGCACCTTGCAACAGGGCAGCCTCAAGGTGGGGGACAAGCTGCGCCTCTACCCCGCCGATCGGGAGGTGCAGGTGCGCTCCCTGCAGGCCTATCACCAGAGCGTCGACGAGATTGGCGCCGTCTGCCGGGTGGCGGTGGGCCTTAAAAAGGTGCCCCACAAGGAGGTGGCCCGCGGCCACTGCCTTACCAACGCCGCTGGCCAGTGCGAGGCGGCAACCCACCTTATCGTGCGACTCAACGCCGAGAGCCTGAGTAACAAGACACTGCGCCCCTCTCTGCACAACAAGGAGGTCGAAGTGGCCCTTGGCAGCTGGCATGGCCGAGCCCGTTGTGTGCCGATAAAAGAGGCACCTATAAAAGAGCTGCCCATCAAGGATACCCAGCTGGCGCGACTGATCTTTACCAGCCCCATCCCCTGCTTCTTTGGCCAGCCGCTCGCCATCATTCGCCACGGCAGCAGCGAACTGCTGCACGGCGCCCGCATCGTCTGGTGCGGCGACATCCATCCCGCCAGACGCAAGGCGCTGCACACCCTGCTGGGCGAGCTGCCTGATGACTTGGAGCACTACAACCCGGCCACCCTGCAACTGGGGCTCAACGGCTATGTGCTGGCCAGCAGCTTTGACCAGCGGCCCGAGCTGGTCACCCCCCTCGGTGAGTGGCTGCTGGATAACTGCTGGCTGGCCCAAAGCCGCGACCAGCTGCTCGCCACGCTGACCAGCGAACCGCTGAGTGCCGCCGAGCTGGCAACCCGCTTTGGCATCGCCCTGCCGGTCACTCAGGCCCTGCTCCAGCAGCTCAAAAGCGAGCAGCTCATTCGTCTGCACCATGACAAGTGGCAACCGGGCAGTGGCGAGTCGGAAGATGATCTGGGGGAAGAGGCACAGCTGGTGCTCAAGGTGGTGCGAGATCAAGGCAAGGAGGGGTACGAGCCCGGTAAACTGGGCCCCGGCGGCGTGGAGCTGGACCCCTTTATCACCCGCCAGCTGCCCGCCGCCCTGCAGCAGGGTCTGCTACAAAAAGGTGCGTTGCAAAAGCAGCTGCGCAATCTGGCGCGACTCAAGTATCTGGTGCAGCTCGATGGCCCCATATACTACGACGCCGCCCTTTACAACCAGATGGTCGCCGCCGTGCTGGCGGGCCAGCAGGTGGGAGATCTGATCGACATGGCATCCCTCAAGGAGATCACCGGCTTGTCGCGTAAATACGCCATTCCGTTCTGCCTGCGCATGGAGATGGATGGCTGGGTGCGGCGCGAGGAGAACGAGCGCCGGGTGCTGCGTTTGCCGCAGACTCAAGATGAGATGGAGCCGGCATGAGCGCCACCATCGCCCCCTCTGGCTCTCCGAGTCATGCGGCCAACCGGCTGCGCCGCGAATTTCATATCGACGGTATCGTGCAGGGGGTCGGCTTTCGCCCCTTTGTCTATGGACTGGCGCTGCGCCACAGCCTTGCCGGTTATGTCTTGAACGATGCCAACGGCGTCACCATCGGCGCCGAGGGTTCCCCCGAGCAGCTCGCCGCCTTTGCCGGCGAACTGCGGGAATTGGCGCCGCCCTTAAGCCGCATCGATCACTTCAGCGAGCGGGAATTGCCCCTTGCTCATGATCCCGACTTCGATGGCCAATTTCATGGCCAGTTTCGAATTAAAGCGAGCCAGCAGCAGAGCGCGGCCACGGTCGCCATCTCGCCGGATCAGGGGATGTGCGAGGCGTGCGCCACGGACGTGGCCAACCCCAACGATCGCCACCATCGCTACCCCTTTACCAACTGCACCCACTGCGGCCCGCGCTACACCATCATCCGCCGCCTCCCCTACGACCGCCCCCATACCGCCATGGCGGGCTTTGCCATGTGCCCGCGCTGCGCGGCGGCCTATGAAAACCCGCTGGACAGACGCTACCACGCCCAGCCGGTGAGCTGCCCCGAGTGTGGGCCTCATCTCAGCTGGCGAAATGGCAGCGGCGATGCCTTGGCCGAGCGCGAGGATGCGCTGCAAGCGGCGGCCCGCGCCCTGCAAGCGGGGGCGCTGATTGCGGTCAAGGGGATGGGGGGTTATCACCTGATGTGTGATGCCCGCAATGAACAGAGTGTTGCCAGATTACGAATGCTCAAACGGCGCGAACGCAAACCGCTGGCGGTGATGATGGGCTCCCTTGCCGAGGCCAAACTGCATGTCACCGGCAGCGAAGACGAGTGGAAGTTGCTCACCTCTCAGGCCAGACCCATCACCTTGCTGCGCAACCGCAAAAATGATGATCGACTCTCAGAATCCCTACTGACAACCGCGCCGCTGGCCGAGGGGATCGCCCCCGGCATCCCCTACCTCGGCATCATGCTCCCCTATACCCCACTCCACCAATTGCTGCTGGATGCCTGCGCCATGCCGCTGGTGGCCACCAGCGCCAATGGTCGCGGCAGCCCAATCCTTATCGAATCCGAGGTGGTGGTCAGGGAGCTCGGCAGTGAGATTGACGGCATCCTGGATCACAACCGCCCCATCCTGCACCCGTGCGACGACAGTCTGGTGCAGTGGGCCGGTGGGCGACGCCAGACGTTGCGCCTCGCCCGGGGCTATGCCCCCTGCACTCCCAGCCTGCACGAGGCGGTCAAGGCGCCGCTGCTGGCGGTCGGGGCGCAACAGAAGAACCAACTGGCGCTCGCCTTCAGCCGCCAGCGCATCTACAGCCCCTATATCGGCGATCTGCACAGCCTGCCGATGCAGGAGCACTTCGAGCAGACCCTGGCGACCTTTCGCGATCTCTACGATCTCAAACCCGAAGTTCTGGTGTCGGATCGCCACCCCGGCTACCTCAGCCGCCAGTGGGCCAAACGCTATTGTCAGGATCAGGGTGCGACCCACCTCGAGGTGCAGCACCATCACGCCCACCTGCTGGGGGTGATGGCCGAGCACAACATCACGGACCCTGTGCTGGGTGTTGCCTTCGATGGCACCGGCCTTGGCGATGACGGCACCCTCTGGGGCGGCGAGCTGCTGATCGCAGACGTTAAGGGATTTGAGCGGGTTGCCCACCTTGCCCCCTTCAAGCTGATCGGCGGCGAGGCGGCCATTCGCGAGCCGGTACGTCAGCTGCTGGGGCTGCTGTTTGAATCGCACAGCCCTGAGCAGATCAGTGCCCTCGATATTCCGTTGATCAAGCAACTGCCCCTTAAGCGGATCAGCAACCTGCACCAGCTCTGGCATCTCGGTCGCAACGCCCCCTACACCAGCTCCATCGGTCGACTGTTCGATGCGGTGGCAGCGCTCTTGGGAGTGATCGACACCCCCGATTACGAGGGCGAAGCGGGGCTATTGCTGGAGGCGGCTGCCTTGCAGCTGGCCCCTGATGAACAGCCCTTACCCCTTGCCTTTGATCTCAGCCAATCAGCGGAAGGGCCGCTGCAGATCGAGTGGGCCGAGCTCATCAATACCCTTGTCAGCGAGCGGCGCCAAGGCACCTCCACCGCCAGCCTGGCCGCCGGTTTTATCCGCGCCATCAGCAATCTGGTCATCGCCCTTGCCGGGCGTTTCCCCGGCTATCCGGTGGCGCTGGGGGGCGGCGTCTTTCAAAACCGGGTGCTGATGGATCAGCTGGTGCCCGCACTCGAAGCCGCCGGTCGGCAGGTATTGACCAGCGAAACCCTGCCGCTCAATGACGGTGGCATCGCCGCCGGTCAGCTCTGGTTTGCCATCCACCATCTTGCCACGCATCAGCCTGTCACCACCGGTTGTACCACCTTGTCGGAGTCCTGAAATCCATGTGTCTATCCATCCCCTCTCAGGTGGTGCAGCTGCACCCCGAAGATAACTGCGTCACCGTCGATACCCTGGGGGTGCAGCGGCGCGTCAGCTGCATGCTGCTCGAGGAGCCCCTCCAGGTGGGCGACTATGTGCTGCTCCATATCGGCTTTGTGATGAGTAAGATTGACGAAGAGGAGGCGCAGGCCAGCCTCGAGAGCTTCCGCCAGATGGTGGCCCTGATGCCCAAACAGGATATCTTGCCATGCTGACCCTCAATGATCTCTTTCAGGGCTTTCGCCAGCCCGAGGTGATCCGCGCCCTCGCCGCCCAGATCACCGAACTGGCCAAAGATCTGCCCGAACCGCTGCGGGTGATGGAGGTGTGTGGTGGCCATACCCACACCATCATGAAGTACGGCCTGCACCAGCTGCTGCCGGCCAGCATCGAGTTCGTCCACGGCCCCGGCTGCCCGGTCTGCATCATGCCAAAAGAGCGCATCGATCAGGCCATCGAGCTGGCGAGTCAACCAAACGTCATTCTGGTCACCCTGGGGGACATGATCCGGGTGCCGGGCTCCAAAGGCACATTGGCCCAACAGCGGGCCAAGGGGAGCGATATCCGCCCGGTCTATGACCCCCTCGATGCCCTGCGTATCGCCCGTGAGAACCCGGACAAAACCGTGGTCTTCTTCGCCATCGGTTTCGAGACCTCTACCCCCATGACCGCCGCCTTGCTGGCTGCGGCTGAAGCTGAGGGGATTGAGAACCTGCTGTTTCATATCAACCATGTGTTGGTGCCCCCCGCCATTCATGCGGTGATGGCCGACGGGGTTGCCAAGGTGAACGCCTTTATCGGCCCCTCCCACGTCAGCGTCATCACCGGCGCCGATATCTACCTGCCTATCGTCGATCGCTATCAGGTGCCGGTGGTGGTGAGTGGCTTCGAACCAGTGGATGTGATGGAGGCGCTCTTGATGATGGTGCGCCAGAAGGTGGAGGGTCGCTACGCGCTGGAGGTGCAATACAGCCGTGCCGTCACCGCCAGTGGCAATAAAGCCGCCCAGCGGCTGGTCGAGCGCTTTTTCGAGACCCGCGAGCACTTTCGCTGGCGAGGTCTGGGGGATATCAACGCCTCCGCCCTGCGCCTGCGCGATGCCTTTGCCAAGCGCGATGCGGAGCGTCACTTTGCGCTTAATCAGACTCCCATCGATGACCACAAGGCGTGCCAGTGCGCCGATATCCTGCGCGGCCTGGCCAAGCCAAACCAGTGCAAAGTCTTTGGCCGGGGCTGCACCCCGACCCAGCCCATGGGCAGCTGCATGGTCAGCTCCGAAGGGGCCTGCAATGCCTACTACCGATATATGGGGATCCAATGAGAGAAATTCAGTTAAGCCACGGCGGCGGCGGCGTCGAGATGAATCAGCTGATCAACCAGCTCTTCTTTCGCCACTTTGGCAACGAGATCCTGCTGCGCGGTGAAGATGCCGCCCATCTGCCGGTGAGCGGCCCCGTTGCCTTCACCACCGACAGCTTTACCGTCTCGCCGCTCTTCTTCGAGGGGGGCGATATCGGCAAGCTGGCCATCGCCGGTACGGTCAACGATCTCGCCATGATGGGGGCCAAGCCCGAGTATCTGAGCTGCAGCTTTATCATCGAGGAGGGCTTCCCCTACGCCGATCTGGCCCGCATCGTCGAGTCGATGGCAGCAGAGCTTGCCAACAGCGGCGCCCGTATCGTCTGCGGCGACACCAAGGTGGTACCCAAGGGAGCGGCCGACAAGATCTTTATCAACACCAGCGGGGTCGGTACCTTCCCCCTGCCCGAACAGAGCCGGGGCATCTCGGTTCGCAATCTCAAGGCCGGTGACGCCATTCTGGTGTCGCGGGATATCGGCAGCCACGGCGCCTGCATCCTGATGGCCCGTGACGCCCTGCAACTGGGATCTGATCTCAAGAGCGACTGCACCACCCTCTGGCCACAGGTCGAAGCGCTGCTTAAAGCTGGTATTACCCCTCACGCCCTGCGCGACGCCACCCGCGGTGGCCTTGCCGCCGTGCTCAACGAGTGGAGCAGCGCCTCCGGCGTTGCCATCGAGCTGGAGGAGTCCGCCATTCCGGTGTGCGATCCGGTGCGCGGCCTCTGCGAGCTCTACGGTTTCGAGCCCCATGATCTCGCCAATGAAGGAACCATGGTGTTGGCCCTGCCTGCCGAACAGGCACAGGACGCGCTGGGCATCTTGCGGCAATTCAACCCAGCAGCCAGCCAGATCGGCGTGGTGCAAGCGAGCGATCGCCACAAGGTGATCCTCAACAACCCCTGGGGCAGCCGCCGCTATCTGGAGCTACCGCAAGGGGAGCTGCTGCCGCGGATCTGTTGAGCGGCCATGCCGTTCACCCATATGCCGTTTTCCCAATTAGGGGGAGGAGTCACTGCTCCTCCTCATATCGGTTAAGGAGTCACCATGCACGAAATGTCTCTGGCCATGGCTGCCATCGATCTGGCTGCCGAGCAGGCCACCCAGCGGGGCTTTAACAAGGTGACCGCCCTCTGGCTTGAGGTCGGCAACTTCTCCTGCGTTGACCCGGACACCATAGCGTTCTGTTTCGAGGCGGCCGCCAAGGGCACCGCCGTCGAGGGCGCCCAGCTGCACTTTCAGCATCAGGCGGCAGAGGCCTGGTGTTACGACTGCAACCAGACGGTCACCCTCACCGAGCGCGGGCAGGCCTGTCCCGGGTGTGGCGGATACAAATTACGAGTCGCGCAGGGTGATAGCCTGCGCATCACCGACATCGAGGTAAGTTGATATGTGTAGCGTATGCGGATGCGGCCAGGCGCGGATTGCCGGCCATGAGCACGATCATGAGCATCATCACGAACATGAACATCACCATGAACATGGTCATGAGCCCCATCACCACCATGACCACGAGCAGAGCGCACCGCGCACCCTGATCATTCACCACCACTACCACCATCAGGGGGATGTCCATCACCACTACCACGGGGTGCGGGCTCCCATAAGCCATGAGGGGCATGATCACCCCCATGAGCACCACCATGATCACCCCCATGACCATCATCATGATCATGTCCACTCTCATGACCACGGCCATTCCCACGTGCATTCCCATGATCACAGCCACGACCATGACCATGACCATGACCATGACCATGACCATCAGCAGGGTGATCTGCACTACGGCAAAGGGGAAGCGGGATTGTCGGTCCCGGGCATGGGACAGCGCCAGCTGATCGCCATCGAGATGGATGTACTGGCCAAGAACAATGCGCTGGCGGCCCACAACCGCGAACACTTCGACGAGGCGGCCCAGCTGGTGCTCAACCTGGTCTCTAGCCCGGGGTCAGGCAAAACCACCTTGCTGTGCGAAACCCTGCACCAGCTGGCAGACAAGCGCCCCTGTGCGGTGATCGAAGGGGATCAGCAGACCAGCGCCGATGCGGACCGTATCCGCGCCACCGGCGTGCCTGCTGTGCAGATCAACACCGGCAAGGGCTGCCATCTGGACGCCAAAATGGTGCACGACGCCTGCCACCAGCTGCCTGCCAATCAAGGGGGAATCCTCTTTATCGAGAACGTGGGCAATCTGGTCTGCCCCGCCAGCTTCGATCTCGGCGAGAAGTACAAGGTGGCGATCCTCTCCGTTACCGAAGGGGAAGAGAAACCGCTGAAATACCCGGACATGTTTGCCGCCGCCCAGCTGATGGTGATCAACAAGATCGATCTGCTGCCCTACGTCAGCTTTGACGTGGCCCGCTGCATCGAGAACGCCAAACGGGTCAACCCCTATATTCAGGTGATCCAGGTCAGTGCCACCACCGGCGAAGGGATGGATGCCTGGCTTAACTGGCTGGCCACTGCCTGAACCTGAACCGGTTAAACGCCGCTGATAACGTTAGAAAGCAAAAGAGGGAGGCTGATACCTCCCTCCCTATTATCTACAAACCTTATCAGGCGTTCTCTCTCTATACCGAATGGCCCGCGCCTCATACTCGCGTCCCCTCACCCTGACCCTCTCCCCAGGGAGAGGGAACCGGTTTGTGGATGCCGCGACTATACGACGCCCTCAAACCCCTCAGGGGAGCTTCGAGCATAACAACCAGCCATATTTTCAAACCCAGAGGTTCTCCAAACCCTAAACCCCGAGCCTGGCGAAATGGCACCTTCTGCTCCCTTCTCCCCTTGCGGGAGAAGGGCTGGGGATGAGGGGGAAGCCAATCCTCAGGCCACGCTACGGGCCATAGCCTCCTGCTCCGCAGGCACCTCACCAAAGCGCAGCACCCGATGGCAGATCTGGCGCAATAATGCCTGTTGGTGACTGAAGACAAGCATACCAAGCCCGCGCTGCTCGCATTCAACCATCAACTCCCGCCAGAGTTGGCGCTGAATCTGCGGATCCAGCTGGGCAGTCACCTCATCGGCAATCAGCAGACGAGTGCGGGGATCGAGGGCGCGCAGCAGCGCGATGCGGGCCAGCTCGCCACCGGAGAGCTGGCCGGGTTTACGACCGAGCCATTCAGGCTTGACCATAAAGCGGGCCAGCATGGCCTCATCGGGGCGCCATACATCCCAAAGCGCCTGGCCGGTGGTGCGATAGGGATTGAAGGTGAGTTCCGGGTGCTGGGGCACCAGCTGGATGGGGTTATAGCCTTTTACCTGTTCAGGCACCGGCAGCCCATCCAGCAGGATCTGCCCGCCGGCCCCAACCGGTTGCCAACCCGCCAATACCCGCCCCAACGTGGTCTTGCCATGGCCGCTCGGCGCGGAGATGCCCAGCCGCTCGCCCGCTTTCACCGTCAGCGATAGTCCCTGCCAGAGGGGACGTTCCCCCTGAGCTATGGTGAGATTTCGTACTTCAAACATCAGGAAACCTCCGGCATAGAGAAGAGCGAGTTGAACTCCGGCAGTGCCTGCCAGTGGGCACGGAGCATCTCGCTCCCCTGCCCCTGGCGCAGATGGTGGCAGCTCAAGGTATCGCTCACCTGCCCTTGATGGAGGGCCACGATGCGATCGGCAAAGCGGGCCGCCAGCGCCAGATCGTGGGTCACCCAGAGGATGCCGCTGCCCTGAATGGCCAATTCACGCAACTGGCTGAGCAGCTGGCAGGCCAGCCCCTCGTCGAGCCAGGCGGTGATCTCGTCCGCCAGAATGTAGCGGGCACCGCCGAGCGCCGCGGTGCAGGCCAGAATGCGCTTGGCCATGCCGCCGGAGAGCTGACGCGGATAGCGGTCCAGGGTGGAAGCGGGCAGCTGGTAGCGCAGCAGCTGCTCGCCGAGCCGCTCGCGAGAACCGCTCTGACCGCAGAGGCGCGCCGCGCGGCCAAGCTGGCGCTCCACCGTCAGCAGCGGATTGAGGGCGCTTACCCCCTGCGGCACATAGCAGAGGGTGTGGCCGCGCAGGCTGGCCCGGCTGGCATCGCACAGAGGCGTGCCATCGAGAGAGATGCTGCCGCGCATGCGCAGATTGTCCGGCAGCAATGTCAGAGCGCTTTGCAGCAGCAGGCTCTTGCCCTCGCCGCTCCCCCCCACCAGCGCCACTATCTCCCCCGGCGCCAGTTGCAGGCTGATATCGGTCAGTAATGGCTGCCAGCTGCGTCGCCCCAGCCAGGAGTAGTGGGCCGCCTCTATGGTCACCTGATCAAAACTCAGCATGGTTCACTCCTGTGCCACAGCAGCTGTTGCAAGGCG
Source organism: Aeromonas sp. 25-AL00135 (assembly GCF_054052385.1). NCBI lineage: Bacteria > Pseudomonadati > Pseudomonadota > Gammaproteobacteria > Aeromonadales > Aeromonadaceae > Aeromonas > Aeromonas sp. 25-AL00135. The sequence continues at coordinate 165,368 of NZ_JBSTYQ010000006.1, forward strand.
CGGGTAGCCTGATCAAAGAGCAACACCAGCAGCAGCAACATCAGCCCCGGGAAGAGGGCCTGCCACCAGCCGCCACCAGCCAGATAACGCAAGGCATCGGCCAGCAGCAGGCCAAGGGAGGCCTCGTGGGCCGCCAGACCAAAGCCGAGAAAGCTCAAGGCCGCGCTGTGTAGCACCGCATGGGGAAACATCAGCAGGGTGCCGATAAACCACTGGGGCAACAGGCCCGGTAGCAGGTGGGTGCGCCAGCGACGTAGCGCCCCCATCCCCTGACAGCGGGCCAGCACCACATAGTCGCTGCAAGCTATCCGTCGCGCTTCTGCGCAGAGAATGAGCGCCAGCTTGGGCCAGTGGGTCAGCGCCACCGCCAGGATCACCCCGCGCATGCCGCCCCCCACGGTAAAGCAGATCAAAATCAGCAGCAGCATATGGGGCAGCGCCAGCATGGCGTCGATCACCATTCGCACCGCTGCATCGCATCTGGGATGGATGAGCGAGACGCTTGCCGCCACCATGGCCAGCAGGCCACTGCAGAGCGCCGTGCTGATGCCAAGCTCCAGACTGGTGAGGGTACCCTGAAAGGCGCGCAACCAGAGATCCCGTCCCATCTGATCGGTGCCAAACCAGTGGGCCAGCGAGGGGGGTTGCTGGCGCGCCAGCAGATCCATCGGCACATCCTGATGAGAGAGGCTCCAGCCGTAAGTGGCCAGCAGCGCCAATCCGAGCAGGGCAAAAACCAGCCGCAGTATGGAGGGAAGCGGATTAAACAGCATGCTCACCCTCCCAGCCCCGATTGATGCGGGCCAACAGCACACTGGCCACCGTGTTGCCAATAAAAACCAGCACGGTGCAAAAGAGCACTATGCCCATCAGCAAGGGAATATCCCCCCGCAGCCCCGCATCCACGGTGGCCTGCCCGAGTCCCGGATAAGAGAAAACTTTCTCCGCTAACAGCGACCCGCCAATCAACTCACCGAGCGAGGAAAACTGCAGGCAGAGCGCCGGGGTCAGGGCGTGGCGCAGCACGTGAAAACGCAGCATGGGCCAGCCGCCATCCCCCTGAGCGCGGGCGTAGCGGATAAAGTCGCTCTCCAGCACCTCGGCCACCCGCCCCCGGGTATGCAGGGCAATGTTGCCCAGCCCGAGCAGCGCCAGGGTAGTCACCGGCAGCAACAGATGGCGCGCCCGTAATGCCCAATCGGCCTCATCGGCAGCGAGCCCCGGCGTCCAGGCGCAGCAGACCGGCAGTAGCGGCCAGTGCACCGCAAACAGGGCGAGCAGCAACAGGCCGACCCAGAAGGTGGGCAGGGAGGCGAGCAGATAGGCAAACCGGCAAATCAGGCGATCGGGCCAGCGATTGAGATAGCGACCGGCGCACAGCCCCAGCAAAATGCCGAAAAAGCCGGAGAGCAGCCAGGCGCCCGCCAGCAGCAGGAAGGAGGCAGCAAAGCGCTGGCCTATTACCTCACCCACAGGCGCGTTGTAGAGCATGGAGTAACCGAGATCCCCCCGTAGCACCTGGCTAAACCAGTGCCAGTAGCGCAGCCAGAGCGGTTGATCCAGCCCCCAGCGAGCGGCGATGCGGGCGTACTGCTCCGGCGGCACATGGAGCAGATCGTTACCGATATAGGCCTTGATGGGGTCGATGGGGGAGTAACTCAGCAGCACAAAGGTGGCGACAGAGACCAGACATAACAGCCCTGCCAGACGCAGCAGGGCTTTTAGAGTGGCAGTAATCATAGTGGACGAACTTAACGGCACGTCCACCGCCAATCCTGCAGGTTGTTGAGCAGGGACCAGCTACCGTGGATTTCCGGCGCCCCCTTGCCAAGATCGATGCAACTGTTGGCGAGATAGGTGTGCTGCACATTGAGCAGCCAGGCCCAGGCGGCATCACCCAGCACTCCGGCGCCGGTCTTGCCATCCCACTCCACCTGTTGCCAGAACGGCACGGCAGCCTGCCAGTTCGGAGCATCCAGCGCCTGCTTGAGGTGGCCATCCACCACAGGGTTGCTGTAATAGCCCGGGTTGTAGAACTCTACCCCACCGGAGCCGCTCTGATAGTGGTGATAGAGCTCCATGGGATCCAGGCTCCCCCACCCCATCAGCACCGGATTGGCGTGCATCTCCCGCTCCACCTGCTCCCAGCTGCCGGACTTTAGGCTCACCTCCAGGCCAATGGGTTTGAGCATGGCTCGCACCGCTTCCGCCAGATCCCGGCGAGTGCTGTCACCGCTGGTGTACCAGAGGGTAAAGGCGGCGCGCAGGTCGCCCTTGTGGCGAATGCCGTCACTGCCCATCTTCCAGCCCGCCTCGTCGAGCAGGGCGTTGGCGTGGCCGACATCTCCATCCTTGAAGGCGGTGGCTTTGTTTAGCCATGGCAAGCCTTCCACCGCGCTGTAAGCGGGGATGGCGTGCCCTTCCAGTAGCTGATCGGCCAGCAGCTTGCGGTCAATGGCGTAGTTGATGGCGCGGCGCACCGCCACATCCGAGGTCACGTCGTTGCCGATGGGATAACCCTTGGCATCTTTTTTACCAGCAGCAGGAATGGGGAAGACGATGCCGCGGTTCTCCACACTCGGCCGCACCCAGAGCTTGAGGGAAGCAGTCACGGTGGGCGCCAGTGACGGGGCAATGCGCACCACATCGAGCTGGCTGCTCTGGGCCGCGGCATAGGCGCTCTCTTCATCGATAAAGACAAACACCAGCCGTTTGAAGTCATTGTGGCCACCGGCGTAATAGGGGTTCGCCTCCACCACCAGCTGTTGACCGGGCAGGAAGCTCACCAACCGGTAAGGGCCGGCACCGACCGGCTTTTGGGCATATGCTTTTGCATCGTAATCCCGCTTCGACACTATCCCCAAGGATCCCAGCACGTTGACGAAGGTGCTCTGAGGGGCGCTAAGAGTGATGGCCACCTCGGTGGGTGAGAGCACCTTGGCCGAGACAAAGTTGCCCATGTCGATCTTGCCGCCGCCCTTGGCTGCGCTGTTGTAGGTAAAGGCCACATCCTCGGCGGTGAGCGGCGCGCCGTTGGAGAATTTCAGGTCAGGCTTGAGGGTAATGAGCCATCCTTTGCCATCCTTGCTCGGGGTCACCGATTGGGTGAGCACATTCTGCCAGCCGAGATCGGCACTATCGCCAGCAATCTGTTTGAGCAGCGGGCTGTGCAGCAGCAGGTAGCTGCCGTGACTCCAGCCAAGCAGAGGGTCAAACCCTTCGGTGGGCTCACTGCCGATGGCGAGCTTGAGCTCGGCAGGCACAGGTTGGGCAGCGGCCAGCGCCGCGTGAGAGGCAGTGCCCAGCAGCAGGGTCAACAGGGCGGTAGCGCTGGATCTGGCGTAATGGCGAAGGGAATTGCGAGAAACAGTCATGGGGATCCTTCTTGTTTTGTACCACTCACGGATCATCACTCAAAAAAGCGGTGGAATGCGTGTCTGAACATGGGAGTGAGGGGCCAAAATGGCCCCCTATTCTAAACTTGATTTCGCGTGAAACCTAGCGACTATGCCGGTTGACTGCGCCGGGCACCGAATAGTCGTCTGCGACCCAGATCCACGCCGCCAGCCCCTTGCTGCACCGGCAAGGAGAGCAGCATCTTGAGGGTGCTGCTCACCAGTGCTCGCCCCTCCCCGGCTCCGAGATGGGGATCGAGCGGCGACATCAGGGAGCAGGCCAGCAACTGTCCTGTCTCGGGCAGTTCACCCACCATAAAGGTCATGTTGCCGCAGGGGAGCTGCAGGGCGAGCCGATCGCTGTTGCTACGCACCGGCCAAAGCAGATCCGGCCCCGGCAGCACCACCACGCTCAGCATCCAGGGGGTGAGCACGCAGCCGAGCCACTGACCTTCAAACACCACGCACTCCGCAACGATTGGCATGTCCGGGTGATAGAAGGGCAACGCCTGCATCTCTTCGCGAGCGATCCGCTCGTACTGGGCTACCAGCAGAGGCGCGGGATTGCTGGCAAAGCCGGCAAACTCCTGCACAGCATCAACCTCACTTAAATAGGATTGCGCCATAGGCCCTCCCGCGCTTGTTCAGCTTTCTCCTGCTCAGAGAGCGGAATGGCGGGCGCACCAACGGCAGCGAGCAGGGTCAAAATCCGATCCGTCGCCTCCCCCATGGCAGCTGCCACCACTGGGGTGAGGCCGATGCGGGGTTCGAGGGATTCAGGCTCAATGCCGATCAGAGTGAGCCGCTTCGGCGACTCCCCCGTCATGTGCAGCGCCGAGAGCACATCCGCCAGTCCCAGCTGATGGGGGGATATCTTGCGGCCAAACAGGGTCGGGATCTCCTCATCCTTCAGGGTCACGACGGTGCCCGGCGGATTACCGCTGCGCACCGCATCCGCCAGAATGATGTGATCGCGACTGGCCATCGCTTCGAGCAGCTCCATACCAGCGGTACCGCCGTCGAGCAGCTCGATGCCGGGGGCGAAACGGTAGTTGCGCCCCAGCGCCTCGACGATGCGAACCCCCACCGCCTCATCGCTCAAGAGCAGGTTGCCGACGCCCAGGATCAGGATGTTCATCACAACACCTTCACCTGAGTCGTTTCGCCATTTTGGGTATCCACCACGTGCACCGCACAGGACATGCAGGGGTCGAACGAGTGAACTGTGCGCACCACTTCCAGCGGCTTGGCCGGATCGGCTACCGGGGTGCCCACCAGCGATTGCTCGTAGGGGCCGGGTTCATCGTTGAAGTTGCGCGGGCCCGAGTTCCAGGTCGATGGCACCACCGCCTGATAGTTCTCGATCTTGCCATCCTTGATGACGATCCAGTGGGAGAGCATGCCACGCGGCGCCTCTTCAAAGCCCACCCCGCGAAACTCTTTATCCGCCGGGATCTCCGCCTTGATATAGGCGGTGGTGTCCCCCTTGCCGATGTTGTCGACCAGCGCCTTCCATTGATGGGACAGGGTATCTTTGAGCACACAGCAGCGCACCGCACGGCCGATGATGCGGCCCATGGTGGAGTGCAGCTGTTCGGTCTTGATGGCCGAGCCGGTGAGCGCCTTGTAGATGCCGTTCAGCTGATCGAAATGCGCCACCGTCTCCGGGTGTTTGGCGGCCAGCTTGACCAGGAGGTCTGCAAGTGGCCCCACCTCCACCACCTTGCCGTAGAAGGTGGGGGATTTGACCCAGGAGTACTTGCCGTCATCCTGCCAGCCGGTGTAATTAGGCTCGGTCTTGCCCTCCCACGGCTTGAGGGGCTCGTCATCCTTGTACCAGGCGTGCTTGTTGCTCTCGGCGATGCCCTCCATCAGCCAGCCATCCTGATGGCTCTCGATGGGGCGATAACCCGCCAGATTGCCATTCTCGATATAGCCGCCCGGCATCAGGAAGCTGCCACCGTTGGCGTCGGTGGGGAGCTCCGGCACGCTCAGATAGTGCTTGGCCCCCTGCCCGAGGTTCAGCCACTCGGGGTAGTGGGCGGCGATGATGGCGGCATCCACCTTGTAGACCTGCTCGATAAACTCACCGAGCCGGTCGATAAAGCTCTTCACGTAGAGCAGCCGCTCCAGGTTGAGCACGCTAGGTGCATCCAGATTGATGGGGTTGGCCACGCCGCCCACCGCCAGATTCTGGATGTGCGGGCTCTTGCCCCCCAGAATGGCGACAATGCGGTTGGCATCGCGCTGGCACTCCAGCGCCTGCAGGTAGTGTGCCACGGCGATGAGGTTCACCTCCGGGCTCAGCTTCATCTCCTTGTGACCCCAGTAGCCGTTGGCAAAGATGCCGAGCTGGCCGCTCGCTACCAACACGCGGATCTTATCCTGCACCTTGGTCAGTTCATCGGCACTGTTGAGGGACCAGGTCGATACCCCCTTGAGCATGTCCGCCGCTTTTTGCGGATTGGCCTCAAGGGCCGCGGTGATATCCACCCAGTCCAGCGCGGAGAGCTGGTAGAAGTGGACGATGTGATCGTGGATGTTGTGGGCCGCGATGATGAGGTTGCGGATAAACTGGGCGTTGACCGGCACCTTGGCGCCGATAGCGTTCTCCACCGCCCGCACCGAGGCAATGGCGTGAATGGAGGTACATACCCCGCAGATGCGCTGCACAATCATCCAGGCATCGCGCGGGTCGTTGCCCTTGACGATCTCCTCCATCCCGCGCCACATGGTGCCGGACGACCAGGCTTTGGTCACTTTGCCGCCTTCGATTTCGCAGTCGATACGCAGGTGCCCCTCAATGCGGGTGATGGGGTCGATGGTGATACGTTGGCTCATACGTTGGCTTTCCCTCGGGCCTGATAATCTTGGTGAACACGTTCAAGTGATGGCAGTACCGGCAACAGCCGGATCAACAGCAAATAGGCACACACCTCGATGGCAACAAAGCCCAGAGAGATCAGCACCTCCTCCGCAGAGGGGAAGTAGTGGTAGCCATTGCCGGGGTTGAAGGCGAGCAGGGAGTAATCCAGCCGCCAGAGGGCGGCGCCCAGCAGCATGCTGAGGGCCCCCAGGAACAACATGCGCGAATCCCGGCGGCTCTTGTCCCAGTGGAACACCAGCAACGGGAAGATCATCAGCGCAATCTCGCTCCAGAACATGATGGAGAAGCGATTGAACTCGGAGAGATACTCCGACTTGTCGTGGATGACGATCTCGGCAAAGCGCAGCGCCACAAACAGGATCAGGAAAATATCGATCACCTGGGTCAGCTTGTAGAAGAGCGACTTCTCATTGGGGCCCCGCCCCGCCAGTCCCGCCTGCACCAAAGAGCCCTCAAATACCACGATGGAAAAACCCATGATGAAGGCGGTCAGCAGCGAAAAGACCGGCAGCAACTCGTAGCTTTGCCAGAGCGGATGGATCTTCTCCCCCGCCACTATCATCAACGAGCCCATCGAGGATTGGTGCATGGTGGGCAGCAGTGCCCCCAGCGCCAAGATGAAGAACATGATCTTGTTGAGTCGCGCCATGGAGGTTTTCCAGCCGAACTTCTCCAAGAGCACGGGCGCAAACTCCAGCGCCATCACCCCGATGTAGATGGTCATGCAGACCGCCGTCTCGAACAGCACCGAGGAGGTGTTGAAGTGACCGGGCAGGTAGAAGTACGGCAGGTTCCAGTAACGGCCGACGTCGATGGTGATGGAGAGGCCGCCCAGCGAATAACCGAACAGGCTCGCCAGCAGGGCCGGTCGCACCAGCGGGTGATACTCGCCCCGGTTGAAGACGTAAACCGCCCAGGCCAGCGCCCAGCCACCGCAGGCGAAACCGGTGCCGATCAAGAGGTCAAAGGAGATCCAGAGACCCCAGGGATAACCCCCGTTCAGATCGGTCACCGAGCCCAGCCCGAAGATCAGGCGCTTGAGGATAAGCATGCCGCACAGCACCGCAAAGGGTGCCAGCACCAGCACCGGCCAGCTGACCAGCTTGCCGCCAAGGGGATGTGCCTTGTGGTTACTCATGATCCTTGCCCCCCTGTTGTTTCCCTTGATCGACCGACGTCCCCTTGCCCTGATCGTGACCATCGTGATGATCGTGACCGTTCTTGGTGTTGCGACGGATAAGCACGGAGAGACCGGTCAGCACCACCATTGGCAGCACCATCCCCTTGTAGAGGGTGTGCTGGATATGCTCCGAGCGCGCCCCGGAGGAGAGCTCCGGCAGATCGGGCATGTCGAGCTTGGTGTAGGGCACCCCGGCCAGCACCAGCACCTGGGTGCCGCCCCCCTCCTTCTCGCCATAGACGTAAGGCTGGTAGTTGGGCACCTCGTGCAGGTAGGGGTCGTTGGCCTTGAGGGTCTGGCGCGGGTAGGCATATTCGCTGCCCGGAGTCGCCAGCAGACGACGCCTGGCCTCGGCCATCAGCTCCTCGCGGGTGCCGAAGATAACGGCACCGGTCGGGCATACCTCGACACAGCCGGGCAATTTACCCTGATCAATCCGCTCAAGCCCCTTCTGGTTGCAGAGCTCGCACTTGTGGATCGCCCCGAACGGGTTGTCGTAGTCATATTTGGGCACGTCGAACGGGCAGCCCACCATGCAGTAACGGCAACCGGTACAGACGCTCGGGTCGTAGTGAACGATGCCGGTCTTGGGATCTTTTTTAAGGGCCTGCACCGGGCAGACGGAGACGCAGTTGGGATCGACGCAGTGCATGCACTGCTTCTTGATGTAGGCATAGCCATCCACCAGCTGATCCTTGTGCTCGCCCGCGCCGCTCTTCCACACCTGAATGATGTTGTTGGTGTAGGGGCTCAGCTTGTCGTTGTTGGACCAGGTCTGCTCGCCCGCCGGATTGGCCGGGTTGCCGTTAAGGCGCTGGCACTCCGCCACGCAGGCCTGACAACCGACACAGAGGGTGGAGTCGTAGAGCATGCCAAGCGCACCGGGAATGGGTGGCTTGTTTTTGGCAGCCGCCAGCGCGGTGCCGGGCACGGTGGCCCCGGCAGCCAGCGCGCCGACGGAGGCAAATTTGAGGAAGTTGCGTCTGTTCACGGTCACTCCTCCCGTGACGGATGCTGCCCGGCTTCATGGCGCTTCTGCTGGCGACCGAGTTCACGTACCGTCATCAGACTCACCCCAACCAGCACCCCGAGGGCACCGCCGATCAGCGCGGTGGAAGTGGGAGAGATATGACCCCCCTCCTGAATGGCCACATCGGGCTTGTTGACCCGCGGGGTCGGATTCTCAACCTTGGCAAGCTGGAAGATCCCCTTGCTGAAACCGACACCCTGTTCGTTGCAGCCGTAGCAGGGATGACCGATACCAACGGGCCAAATGCCACCACCGATATCACAGAACTCCAGAGTCGAGCAGTTGCCGTAGGTCTCCGGCCCCTTGCAGCCCAGATGATAGAGACACCAACCCTGACGGTGGCCCTCGTCACCAAACTCCTTGGCAAAACGACCTGCGTCGAAGTGCGGACGGCGCTCGCAGTTTTCGTGGATGAGCCGCTCATAGGCAAACAGCGGACGATTCTTGGCATCCAGCGCCGGCAGCTTGCCGTAAGTGATGTAGTAGGCGACCGTGGTGAGGAAGTTGTGGGGATTGGGCGGGCAGCCCGGGATATTGATGATGGGAGTACCGATATTGCCGAGCGCCTCTTCTAGGCTGACGGCGCCGGTCGGGTTGCCACCGCTGGCGGGCACCCCGCCCCAAGCGGCACAGGAGCCGATGGCAATGACGGCAGCCGCATCGGCAGCCGCGCGGCGAATATGGTCGACGATGGGCTCACCGGCCACCATGCAGTAGATGCCGCCATCTTTGAGCGGAATGGAGCCATCCACTACCAGCACATACTTGCCCTTGTAGCGGGTCATGGCGTTGTGCTTGTTCTCTTCAGCCTGATGGCCAAATGCTGCCGAGAGCACCTCATGGTATTCGAGGGAGATAGTATTGAGGATCAGGTTCTCGATGGTGGGGTGCGTGGCCCGCAGCAGCGACTCGGTACAGCCGGTGCACTCCTGCGCCCCTATCCAGATCACCGGCGGCCGTTCGGGGCTGGTGAGCGCAGTGGCCATCTTGGCGACGGCATGCTGACTTAATCCCAGGGTTGCGGCCATCCCGGCACACAATTTCATAAAATCACGGCGATTAATCCCATGAGCCGATAAAAAATTATCCTCGACCATTCTTCTTATTCCCGTAGTGAGCACTTGTTAGATAAATGCTTAATAACAGAAATGCTAAGGACTCACCCACCCTGCAGTATTGATCTCTATCAATTTCGACCGGCTTACCCCTATTTTCATAGCGAGCCACATCACAAAAGAAATTAATTACCCCCAAAGAGATATTTGGCGACTCCGTAAATTTTATGAACTTAATTGGATATTAAATAATTAATCACCGCATATCCTCTCTTTCACTGTGAGCCAAATTAACATGATTGAAATCTTGGCTATACCGCTCATTTCACAATACTGATGCCCACCAATAAATGATCCATTGAATATATCTTTACTCATTCCATTGCATATTCCATACAGTCATCCACGGGACAACCTCCTGACTTGCCCCCCCACACCAGAACGGTCTCATGGCCAGCTACCACCGGTAGCAAGCATGGCCTGCAAGGCACGATTTACCTGCTGTCGCTTGATATCTGCTTGCATCTTGCCCGCACTGCAGGGAGATGATTGCTCCTGCTAGCCCACACAGTACAACCTCGCTTGGCCTCCCTGCCGTTTAACACAGCTTAGTGACAAGATGCCGCCGAGGTATGCATATCAGTATGGCCTCCCCCACTCTTTATTGTGTTGGATGCTGGTGAGTAAAATATCGCGTTCACGGATATGTTTACGCATCATCGTGAATCTGCATTCAAATTAATGGTAAGAGAAAAGGCAAGGTGGAAGGCTGCCTGCAACATAGTGTTCATATTTAACTCGCGATGCATTCGCGCATCCGGTTACAGATGTTACCGCACGCATTCACACTATTTACCTTCACGTCACCCTGCGTAATTAACCAGAGCGTAAATATCCATCTCTATCGATATAGATGATAATTGTTCTTGTTCAATGGCAACCCTAAAAAATGAGTTGGGATGACGATGAACATGACAAACGATAAGGGTGTTAATCATCAGCCGAGCAGTGGCTCCAGCCACTACCTTGTCTGATCGAACTCGAAATCGTTGACAGCCCTGCTCACCTCGTGAAATGCAGCCCGCAGCAGTTGCAGTTGCAGAGAGAATGCCTCCCCCCCTGAATGCCTCTGATAACCACGCCATGGAGCCTTGTTTCTGGCGGGCCCTACGAACACTTGCCAAGTGCGGGTATTGAACAAAAAAACGAGAAAAATCAAGATAGATAGCCAATTAAAATGACATAATTGACTATAGTTCAATCGAACGTTTGAAAAACGTGACCACTTCACATGGGCCCAGCGCAATGACCACTGAACGGGAACAGTTGATCCGCTCACTGTTTGATGAGTACATCGAGCTGTATTCATCACGGGATGATCGGCTCACCACGCGGTTTAGCGACAATTTCAGCGGTTTTGCCGGCAGCAGTGATGTTCTGGTTACCGATAGGGATGAGTGGATACGGATAACCCGCCGCGATTTTGCCCAGATCCCGGGCAGGATCCGCCTGGAAATACTCGATGTATCCCTGCAAGATCTGGCCGCTGATGTGGTAGCAGTCACCGCCTTCTTTCATATCCATCTACCGAAATCAGAACCTATCCTCTCCCGCAGAACCGCCAGGTTGGTGCTGATTTTTCGACACGAAGCCATGGCGTGGAAAATTGCTCACAGCAGTATCTCCATCCCTTACAGTGCGGCTCGGGAAAGCGAAATTTACCCGATGACCAGTCTTGAGGAGCGCCAACATGAGCTGGAGCTCATTATCGAGCTCAGAACCAAGGAGCTGGCGGAAGCGAACCGGAAACTGGAAGCGCTCAGCAATACCGACGGGCTCACCAACATCGGCAACCGTCGTCTGTTCGACAACTCATTGAACCAGGCCTGGGAGCGCTGTATTCAGACAGAGATGCCGATTGCGCTCATCATGCTCGACATCGATCATTTCAAGCAGTTCAACGACCTCTATGGCCACGTTGCCGGTGACGAGTGCCTTCGATTGCTGGCCCATACCCTGGCGCAATCCGGGCGCCGCTCGGGGGAGTTGGTGGCTCGCTACGGCGGAGAGGAATTTGTCATCCTGTTGCCACATGTCGAGCGTCAATCCGCCTATGAAATTGCCCAACATATCCAGCGGCTGATTTTTGCACTCGCGCAGCCACACGCACAAAATGCCACCGGTCTGGTGACCGTTAGCATGGGTGTTGCCTGCCTCAGACCATCGAGTCACTGGCAGCCATCTGAACTGGTCAAACTGGCTGATGCTGCGCTCTATACCGCCAAATCATCCGGCCGTAACTGCATCAGAGTGGCGGAGTCACCCAGCCTCCCACAACCAGTCTGCCCATAATCCCTCATACACCCCCATCCTCCCCGTGGGGAACCACTGCGCGCTAACCATGCACGGCAAGGCTCAACGCATCCCATCGCAACATACCTTCCCACTGATCCAGTGTGCTTTGATAGGTATCCGCCGCGTTGTAATGGGCCATGGCATGCAGGCGGGCATGATGGCCAAGTCGCTTGACCACGTCGGGCATGGCATTGAGGCTGGCCAGCACCTGCGCCAGATCGCCGGGATCGTTTGGCTGATATTTGCGGCAATTCACGTCATCGGTGAGGTGTCGATCCCACCAGGCCCCATCGGCCGGGATCACTACGCATAATCCTGCCGCCATGGCCTCCAGAATGGAGAGGCCAAAGGGCTCCTGATGACTGGTGGAGACAAAAATGCCGCATTGAGATCGGATCTCGTCAAGATTGGCGGGGTTGGCATACCAGTGCGTGTCTGGCAGCTGTGGCTGAGGCTGGCTGCAGGGCTGCAGCGTGCCCTTGGGTTGCAGATAGCACACCATCAGCTCGGGGCGAGCATCAGGGATCATCTGATGGGCGGCCAGCATGGTCTCCAGCCCCTTCCAGCGCAGCAACGAGGCCGCCCACAAAATACGAGGCCCCCCCAGGGTCACTTTGGGCCAATCAATCTCGCTCAAACCGTTGGTAAATGGCTGCCAGTGTGACGGGAACTCGGTCTCGCCAAGCCGGGCCAGCAACGCCGCCAGGGAGCTGCGGGTCGATTCGAGATAAAACACAAAACTCGCCCGTTGCAAGGCTCTGGCAGAGAGGCCCGAGCACCCCACAGGGCCATGGATCAGCTGAACCACCCGGCACCGCAACCAGCGGGCCGCCCAGTAACAGCAGAGATCCACCCCAGGCCCGGACGCCGCCACCAGGCACTTCACCTCCCCCAAACGCAACATCAGCCAGAGGATGAGCAGGGTCTGCCACCCCTGTTTGAGCAGATAGCCGATGCCGGACTCCCGCCCCTTCAATATGTGGGGCAGCCAAAGAGGATGATGCTGGCAACGGGACCAGGAGTCGGGATCCTGGGTCAGCACATGGCATGTGAGCCCGGGCATCCGTTTGGCCAACTCATCGAGCAGCACTTCGGTCGCAACCTTGGAGCCCCCGCGAAATGGGATAGGATCCACAACGATGATCTTTCCAAACACCGGCTCAGTTTGCATGCTCATCTTGCTGCTCCCTTACGGCGGCCAAACCCCAGTTGCACTTTTTGCGCCACTTTTGCCATCCCACTCGCCAGCATATTGCGCCCTCTGGCAAGGAGTCGTAGCCCCGCCCAATGAATGAGTGGTCGGAAGGGTGTGGGGGCCGTGGCGTGCCAACGACCAGCCAGCGCGGCGTCCCACACCGCCGTGACCCCGTCGACATAGCGCGCCACCGTGAACAGCTGTGCGGCACGCAACTGAGCGGCCCGCCCCATTTCACATCGGCGCTGCGGATTGCTCAATTGCCGCCAGTGATCAGCCATCTCGGCCCAATCCCCCGGGGTTGCCAGCAAACCGGTCACCCCCTCCTCCACCACTTCGGGGATGCCGCCCACCCAATAGGCACTGACCGGGAGCCCCAACATGCCCGCCTCCGCCAACGTCAGACCAAACACCTCCTCACGGGCTCCGGAGACCAGCAGATCCACCCCGCCGCGCAAGATAGCCGCGCTGTCTGGTCGCTCGCCGAGAAAGTGGACCCGCTCGGCCACCCCGAGCTCGACAGCCAACGCCATCAATGCTTCCCGCTCCGGACCGCTGCCAATAATCAGCAACTGAGCCTCCTCCCCCGATGCCATCAGGGCAGCCAGCGAGCGGATCAGCAGATCAATCCCCTTGCGTTTGATCAATGAGCCGACGGTGGCGATGATCATATCCCCCGGTGGCAAGCCCAGCATGCCGACGACCGGCCAGTGAGCACCGCCATTCAGGCGAGCAGCATCCACCCCGTTGGGTACCCGGATCAACCGATCGGCCATGCAGCCATCCTGGCGCCAACCGGTCAACACCGGCTCGCTCACCCCGATCAGCACGTTTGCCTGATGGACCCGCAGGCTGAACCTGTCTCTTGGCTGGTAACGGGCATGGAGGTGGCACACCAGCGGTACCTGCAACGCCCGACAGACCCCCGCCAGCCACTGACAAGGAGCCGCGCTGTTGGCGTGCACCAGCCCAATCTGCCGCTCGGTGATGAGCTCTCTGGCTCGCCGGGAGAGGCGCCGATGGGCCGCAAGATCAAAATGGGGCGCCTGCCATCCCAGCAGCAGGCTGAACGGCTCGACCATGGTTTCTACCCCGAGGGTGGCCACCTCTGCCGCCAGCGTCGGGCTATTGCACCAGAGCAACGGCGTAAAGCGGCTGCGATCGAGGTGGGCCAGCAGATCCAGCAGGCAGCGTTCGCTGCCGCGGATCCAGTCCTCTCCGTAGTGAACCAGCAAAACAGGGGTTGCGTTCATCCTCTTGCTCCCTTTGGTGGCACTGCCGGCAACAGGGTTGCCTCCTGATGATCCTCAGAGATGGCCTTCACCTCTCTGGCCGCCTGCTGCACGTACTTGATGGCGGCGACGGCCAGCGCCAATTCCAGATAGATGGGCCAGGTAAACCCCTGGGTCAGGAAGGATCCCGAAATCACAAACCCCACCATGCTGGCCATCACCCCCTGCATTGCCGTGATCACTGCAGGAGGCATGCCAGCAAGCTGGCAACGCCAGCAACTGCGCAGGGCCACCGTCACCATGCCGATAAACAGCGCCAACCCGACAAAGCCGGTTTCAGCCAGCACCCCGAACCAGGTGGAGTGCACCGCATGATTAAGCCCATCCCAATGGGGGCTGTAGAAGAAGTAGTTGTAATAGAAATTGGACAAGCCCACCCCCACCAACGGATGGCCCAGCGCCATCCCCCAGGCCGCTTGCCAGGCGTAGATCCGCCCCATGGCCGAGGCATCGACCCCGCTCTCGGCGGCGCCGCCAGATGCCCGGTCGCTGATCCCGGCGGCGGCAAACAGCACCACCAGCGCGACCATCCCCATCGAGATCAACAGGGTTTTCGACTTCACCCGCTGCCAGGCAAACAGGCCACCAACGGCGCAGATACCCAGCAGACCACCCCGGCTCTGGGTGGCGATAATGGCGGCTGCAGTCAGCGCAAAGCCGAGCCCCCCCAGCAAACGCCCCCCCACCCCATTACCCTGATTGAGCAGCAAGCTCAGCGAAAAACCGGCAGGAAAGAGCAGCACCAGCGCCAGATCGTTGGGATCCCCCAGCACAGAGCCCAGCTCGCGCCCTATGGTCACCCGGGTGCCCTCCACCAGCCCGATCCCGCTCGCCTTGTTGTAGAGGGCCACCAGCGCTACCAGACAGCCCGCCACCACAAAGGTGCGCACCGCCAGCGCAAAATCCCCCGGAGTGCGCACCAGCCAGGCGGTGGCCAGGGTCATCAGATAGATCTTGCTGTAGCTGCCGGTCCAGGTGGCGATCGCCTCACCCCGGTTGCTGGCAAACAGCACACCGATGGAGACCATCACAAAGAAGGCCGTCAGCCAGCTCAGGGCTGGACTCCAGTAGGGCTTGATCCGGCCGGTCAGCAAAATGTGCCAGACCAGCGCACCGATGGCGGCCAGCGAGAAGAGCAGCGGGATCTTGAGGGGATAGAGCTGGGGGAACACCTCATGCAGCCGAAAGAAGGAGAAGGTGACAAACCCCAGCACCATCAAGAAGGGCCAGCGCAGGGCAAACCAGATGGCGGGAATGGCAAGGCCGAGCACCGGTAGCAGCAAGGGATGGGGCAGCCGCCACCAGAGCAAGGCCAGCACCAGACAGATGGTGCTTGCCCAGATGGCTGGCGTTAGACGAGCCATGATCCTGCCCACCATTGGCCGAGCCAGACCATCGCCAGCGCCCCAAGCGAACTGGCCCAGAGGGTCGAGAGGCGATACGGCAGCGGCAGCAACCGCTGGCTCACCAGATAAAAGGCGAGCGCCCGTACCAGATAGACCAGCAGCAGGGTCCAGATCACCCCGGCAACCCCGAAGGGGGGGATGGCGAGCAGAAAGCCTGCGACCCCAAGGGCGCTGCAGCCCAGATTGATCACCATCTGAGCATTGCTCTTCTCGCCGCTAAAGCAGCCGACATTGAGCAAGTCCGAAACATTGCGCACCGCCATACCCAGCACCAGCAGCGGAATATAGGCGATCGCCCCGTGATAGCTCTCCGGGGTCAGCCAGCGAATGAGCAAGGGGGCAGTGAGCCCGACAATCCCCGCGGTGACAAACCCCAGTACCGACCCCATCACGCTGTAGTGGGCATTGAGCCGCAGTCCATCCGGCTCACGCAGCAGCATGAAACGGCGGGGATACCACCAGAGGGCAAAGGGTTGCAGCAACAACCCCACCGCCAGCGCGAGCTTGCCCGCAACGGCGTAGTAGGCAAGCAGCGCCTCCCCCACCACATCGGCCAGCAACCAGCGATCCAGTCCGCTCAGGGCAAAGCCTGCCAGCCCGCTCACCACCAGGGGCAATCCATAGCGCAGCAGCGGCCGATAGTGTTGCCAGTCAAAGCGGATCCCGCTATCTCGCCACTGCCAGAGACTCAGCAGCAGCGCCAGTGCAACGCAGGTCAGGGTGCCGGAGGCCAGCACCCCGCTCACGCCCCAACCGAGCCAGAGCCACCAGCCGGTCAGCACCGACTGGATCACCGCCTTGCCTGCGGTCGCCACGAAAAAGAGCCGGGCCTGATTGCGCATCCGCAGCCATGCCAGCGGCACGCCGATCACCCCTTCAAACGGCAGGGCGCAGAGCACCCAGCGCACATCCGCAAGGCGGGTTTCAACCGGCAGCCAGGCTTGCACCACAGGCGCCAGCAGCCAGAGCAGCACCAGACTGGCCAGGGCGATCATCCAGACCAGACCAAACATGCGGGCCACCACCTGCTGGCGCTCCTGCTCATCTTTCGCCAATCCGGCAAAGCGGTAGAGGGCATCCACCAGCCCGAAGCCCAAAATAAGGGAACCCAGATTGATGAGGGTCAGCAGCACCTCCAGCTGGCCGTATTCGCGAGGCAGCAGCTGATGGGTCAACACCGGCAGCATCAGCAGGGAGATCCCCTTCATCAGGAGCAAGCCACCGGCGTAATAGAGCATGGCAATCTGGTTCACACCAAGTTTCATAGGGCCTCCCAGCCTCCCGAAGCATCCCGCTTCGGGTCAGCTACCGCTAATGCAAAGCCCACGCCACTCACTCCCGCCCAGAAGCGATAGCCCCTCTGCGCGGCTTAACCGGTCTGAACAAGCCCAGAATGAGACTGGCATTTGCGTTTTGCACAACGCGGGCTGCAAATTGCACCGACCGGCGCAATCTGCCCCTCCTCTTAGCCCCATTTAGCTCGTTCTAACAGGGGTCGTCCTGTTGGCCCGATCCCTGCTTTCTGCTTAGCGAGCAACGGACTGCACCAGAGGGAGAGGTCGCCATGAACACCATCAACCTGCACCGGATGAAAAGCTGGGCCAAACAGGGGGAAACGCCACTGGCCCGCCGGGTATGGAGCCTGGCCAAAAGTGCCCGCCACTGGTCATTCCCCGTGATCCCTCCCCTGCATCGGCTGCTTTATCGGCTCTATCTGCTGGGCAGCAACGCGCTGGCGACTCTAACCCGCACCCTCTGGTGGACCCCCTTGTTTCAATCTCGCCTCACGGCCCCCGCCCCGCGCCTCTATCTCTATGGCGGCATCCCCTATATCAGCGGCCCGGTCACCATCGAAATTGGTGCCGACTGCCGCCTCAGCGCCGCCATGACTATCAGCGGCCGGGCATCGAGCCAGACACCACGACTGGTGATTGGCCGCAATGTCGGGATTGGCTGGCAAACCACCCTGGCGGTGGGCAGCAAGATAGTGCTGGGGGATAACGTCCGGATTGCAGGGCGTGCCTTTCTGGCGGGCTACCCGGGGCATCCGATCAACGCCCGCGATCGCGCCCGGGGCCTGCCGGATCGCGATGAACAGGTGGGGGCCATTGTGCTGGAGCAGGATGTCTGGCTTGGCACCGGGGTGATGGTGATGGCCGGTGTCACCATAGGCGCCGGCACCATTGTCGCCGCAGGCAGCGTCGTCACCCGGGATCTGCCCGCAGGTGTGCTGGCAGCGGGTGTCCCGGCCACAGTACTGCGCCCGTTGCAGCCACAGGATCACAGCGACCCCGCACACGCTTCGGAGACCTTTGCATGAAACCACACTCATTGCCGCAACTGGTGGTATTGGGAGAGGATTGGGGCCAGCACCCCTCCAGCACCCAACACCTGATCAAGCGTCTGTTGCCCGATTATCAAGTGCTCTGGGTCAACTCCATCGGCATGCGCTGTCCCCGCTTTACCCTTCATGATCTCACCCGCATCGTCCGCAAACTGGGGGCCGTGCTGCGCGGCGCGCGCCATTCTGGCGGCCAGTCGGTTGCGCCATCAGAGGTCAGCAGCCCCCGGGTTCTGCCGCCGCTCGCCTTACCGCTGCCCGGCAGTCGGCTGGCGGGCAAAATCAATGGCCACTGGCTGGCAGCGCAGATCCGGCGTCAGCTGCCCGAGTTGGATCGCCCCTTGCTCTGGATCTCCCTGCCCAGCGCCGTCGACCTGATTGGCAAGCTCGAAGAGCGGGCGGTCATCTACTACTGCGGCGATGACTTCTCGGCGCTGGCGGGGGTGGATCATCAGGCCATCGCTCACTGCGAGGCCCGACTGGTGGAAAAAGCGGATCTCATTCTGGCCGCCAGCCCTGCGCTGGCCAGCCGCTTTCCCTCCCATAAAACCCGGCTTCTCAGCCACGGCGTGGATCTCGAGCTGTTTATGCCCCCCAGAGAGCGGCCAGCGGATCTCCCCTCCGGCCGTCCCATTGCCGGATTTTACGGCAGCCTGAGCGACTGGATTGATATCCCCCTGCTGGCAGAGACGGCGGCCGCCCTGCCCCATTGGGATCTGGTACTGATTGGCCCGGTCCAGACCGATATCTCCCCCCTCAAGGGGCTCCCCAATATCCATCTGCTGGGGCCCCGTCCCCATCACACGCTGGCGGCCTATGCCCAGCACTGGCAGGTGAGCCTGCTGCCCTTTGTCGACAACGCCCAGATCCGTGCCTGCAATCCATTGAAATTGCGCGAGTATCTGGCCGCAGGACGACCCATCGTCAGCACCGACTTTCCGGCCCTCGATGGCTATCGGGATCAGATCCAGCTCCCCCACGATGGGGAGAGCCTGGCCCAGGCCATCAACCGGGCCGCCTTTGATCAACCCAATCCGGGCTGGTTTCAGGAGAGTGGCTGGGAGGGGCTCACCCGCAGCGAAGGGCGCCACACGCGCCAACAGCAGGTGGCCCTGCAAAGCTGGGATCACAAGGCTGCCGAGCTGAACAACTGGTTGAAGGGGCTGCCCGGATGAGCAGAGGGCTCTGGCTGGTTATCCTGCTCTGCGCCAATGCAGCAATGGCCACTACCCGGCTGGAGGGGCAGACCCCGCTGCCCCTAACCAGTAACCAGACACCCCAGCGGCTCGATCTGAGCACCCAGAACTGGCCAATAGGCAGCGATGATGAACTGGTGATCGAGGGCCATAACCCCAGCGCCCACCCGCAAACCCTGATCCTGCGTATCGACGACGAGGCCTCGGTCAACTACCGCAGCCGGGTCAATCTGGAGCGGATTGTCGCACCCGGCCCCTTCACCCAGCGCTTTGCCTTGAGCGAGTGGCGCACCAGCCAGCCCAGAGCACTGGCGTTGGACAAACTCACCAAGCTCTATCTCTTTATGGCCGATAACGCCCCCTCAATGACCATTCACCGCTGGTACTGGGAACCCGGTCTGACCCTGCCTGCGGGCACCATTGCGCTGGATCTGGGGGCGGCGGCTGCGCCCCGCTTTACCGGCTTTGAGCCCCTGAGCCCGGGGGATCCCCGGCTGATTGGCCACCCCACCCCCATCTTGCGTCCCTCCGGCGATGCCCTTGTGCGCGATGGGCTGCGCAATCTCGACGGGGTGCGGCTGGACCTGGCCAAAGGACGCTACCAGCTCACCCTCTGGCTGGATGACCCAGGTGAATGGGAGTACCTGCCCCACCCCTTCGAGCGCAGCGTGTTGGTCAATGGCGAGCCCATCTGGGCCGAGCAGTGGCAACCGCAGGAGTGGCTAACGCAGCGCTATCTGGCGGGGCAATCTCGCGAGGCACTGCCAAATCCGGATCCCTGGCAGCTGTTCGGGGCACGACAGGGCGGCCCGGTTCATGTCACCCTGAACCACCCCGGCGGCCCGCTCACTATCACATTGGTGGGTCACTCACCGGATGCCAAATACCTGGCGGGGCTGCTGCTTGCCCCCTATCCGGCCAGCACCCGCAAAGAGGCTCTCCCGAATAGTGGAAAAGATCTCGCCGTATTGGCTGACGCTACCGCAAGCGTGCTGACCAAGCAGCGCCAGCTGTTTTTGGAAAAGTGGACTCTGGCCCCCTATTCCCCAACCCCAGCCCCAGCCCCAGCTGCGCAGCAATTGAGCCTCACGCCGATTACGGATGCAGCCCCAACCCTGCAGATCGCCCCGCTATCTGCGGCCGAGGCGTTGCAGCAGGCTGCGCAACCCGTGCTGGCCGCCCGTGGCAGCCAGCTGTTGCTGGAGTTTGCCATCCACGCCGCCACCGACGATCCGGCCCCCTTGCTGGTGATCCAGCCCCCCGAGCAGGCAGGATCGCCGCTGGCGCTGACCCCCTATTACGGCAAGTGGCATCTGGTTCGCCCGCAGGCGAGCGGCACCCTGCTGGCTCCCTCGGATCAGGAGTTGGTCGAGGGGATCGCCGGGCTCACCCTGCTGGCAGACGTACCTCGGCGTCTGGTGCTGCAGATCACCATCCCCCGCGATGCGCCGGCGGGGCGCTATCTGGGCAATATTCAGCTGCTCAGCCAACAGCAACTGGTGCAGTTACCGCTGACTATCGAGGTGCTGCCGATGACTCTGCCCGCGGCCAGCAAGCCGATCGGCATCTATGTCGAAGCGCCCCCCTATCTGAACTGGCTGAGCCCCAACCCCGAGGCGTTAAAAGCGCAGATCGCCGCGGCCAGTCGCTGCGACCTGCAGCGGCTCGCCAAACTCGGGATCAGCGGCCTCTCGCCCGCCCTGCCACAGGATGAAGCGGGGATGCGGGAGATTATGGGAGAAGCGGCCGGGCTCGGCTTTGTGCCGCCCCTGCTGGCCTATACCCCGCTCAAACGCTGGGGGGGCAACCCTGCCAGCCAGCTTGATCAGTGGCAGGCGCGGCAACAGGGGCTGACCGCCAGCGGCTTGCCCCCACTGGCATGGAGCCTGTTTGATGAGCCGGAGCTTGCCACCCTGCCCGCCATTACCAGCCTGGCGCGGGAGATGAAACGGCGGGATCCGGCGGTGATCCGCGCAGGCCACTTCAATCATCCGGGTCAGGCTGGTCTGCTGGCAGAGGTGGAGATTGCCCTGATCAACGCAGGCTTTGGCGCCGACAAGGCCGATGTGGCACGGGTGCGCCAGCACAAGGTCACCCCCTGGTTTTACAATCTGGGCACCCCGAGAGCCGCCGGGTTCTATCTGTGGCAAAGCGGCGCCGAAGGCTATTTGCAGTGGCATGGCCGCATGCCCACCGCCCTGCCCTACGACCCCACCGATGGGCGGGAGAGCGACTTTATGCTGCTCGGCCCGCAAGCCTGCGAGGCACACCGCCTCTCTCACGATCTGTTGCTGTTGCAGCAAGCCATCGAAGATCTGCGCTGGCTTGCCTGGCTAGAACAGGAGGCCCGCTATCAGGTGGAGGCCGCCGTGCTGCTGGAGCGCCTGCGGGATCAGCTGCCGACCCGCTGGCAGGTGGCAGAGCAACTGCCCTCTGCCGCCTGGATCCAGTGGCGCCGAGAGATTGAACAACTGGCCAAGGGATTGAAAACATTGCAAACTGGTGCCAACTCATCCTCCTGAAGTGACTGCGTATGGCCAACCAGACTCCCCGCTCAACAGCCAAAGACAGCGCCCTGCACCGCCTGTTGCCCCTGATGCTGCCGCTGCTGATCCTCACCGGTTGCACCCGTCAGGAGCCGGTCAATGAGACCCTGCCGATCCTCAACCAGTTGCGGGAACAGCAAATGGCCGAACAGCCCCAGCTGCAACTGCAGTACCAGAACGCGGAGACGCAACTTGCGGCGGATCAGGAGCAGCTGCTGCATCAGTTTTTAGGCCGCAAGGATCCGGCCCGGATTGCGCTGGTAAGCGGCCCCGGGCTGCAAACCGACATGCTGGAGAGTGCGCGGATAGCGAGCGTGCGGCTGACCGCCCTCACCCGCTTGCTGGGAGCTCGCGCCATTGAACTGGAGCCCCGCTATGATCCCATGCTGGCCCCCAATACCTTGCTGATCCGCATTCTGCCAAACGGTGAATCGGGGTCGGTCACGCCAGCGGCGGCGCAATAAGGCCGAGGCAGGTGGTCGGCAAGGCCACCCGATAGAGGGGATAGGGGGTCAGCCCCCACAACTTGCGCCAACCCTGGGTAAGACGGTACGAGAGCAGCGGCGGGCTCTGGTGCAGCTCGCCTAAAAACATCACCCCTTGGCTCATCCCTTCACCCGCCAGCGTCACTGACATCGCCTCCCGATCCGGCGCCACCTGCATGGCCTGCAGCAGGCCGTCACAGCGGGGATGGGCCAGCTGATAGCTGACATAGGTGCCGCCCAATACCGGCGTAGCCACCCGCAAGCGCCATCCCAACTGGACCAGCTCCATTAGCATGGGTTTGGCTCCCTCGTTAACTGCCCGGTTCTGATAACGCCAGCCCATGGCGGCAACACTGAGCAGCGCCACCAGCAACAGCAACAGATATCCCCTAGATAGATGCATCACGGCGTCCCCGGATAAAGAGAATGGTCATCACCAGCAACATCATATTGACCACCCGGCTCTGATAACGCCACCAACCGCAGATATCCCTTAGACAGGCGCATCACGGCGCCCCCTTAGAAAGAGGATGGTCATCACCAGCAACATGATTGCCCACTGGTAGAGCTGGGCCAGCGAGCCGGTATGCAGCCAGCCATACCAGCGCAGATCCAGGCTCATCAGCACCAACCGCAGCTGATTGGCCCCGATATAGAGCAGGCAAACCAGCAGCAACATGGGCCACTGCCGGTAGAGGGGGCGCTCCGGCGCCAGCCAGCAGCAGGAGACCAGCCAGGAGAGCACCACCAGATAGAGTTGAGAAAACGAGGAGCACCCCTTGAGTACGATCAGCGCATGGCCCCCCAACCGCTCGATGCGATTGCCATCAAGGCGAGTCTCCCAGCCCAGCATCTGCAACCACTGGCCCACACCCCAGGCGTCGAGCGCCAGCACAGGGCCGGAGAGCAGGGCAAACACCTGCTGCCCCCACAACACCGCCACGGTAAAGGCGAGCACAATCTGCAACACCGCCCGCTCATCGCCACTCTGATGACGGCGCCATAGCGAGGCCACCAGCAACAGACAGGCCAGCGCCTTGCAACTGGCGCTGGGGATCAGGATCAGCAGGATAAAGAGGGCGAGCGCCAGTGGATGCGGGCGCCAGCTCGGTGCAACCCGCGATGCAATTTGCCACCAGATAGCAATCAGCAACACCACCAGCAGGTTGAAGTGGCCCATATTGAGCCACACCATGCCCCACTGATTGGCCAAACCAAGTAGCAGCCAGTTGGGTGCCCACTGCCAGGGACGGATCTCCATCGCAACTCCTGCCGGTTATCAGCGCTTTTGAGTGCTGTCGCAAGTTCTCGCAAGTTCCATGCCTGCCCGGTCTCACCCGGCTCAAGCCAAGTCAGAGGATGCAACAAAGCTGGCACGCTTTATTCATTCCCCCTGCTGGCACTAGCGCCAGGGAGAAGGAGTGAGCAATGAAACTCAAACCGTTGGCAGGGCTGCTGGGGATGTTGTTGGTAACCTCCCCCGCATACGCCTTGACCGAAGTCGATACCGAACTGCAACTGCTGATGGATGTGTCGGGCAGCGTCAGTTCATCGGAATTCAATCTGCAATTACAGGGGTATGTGGACGCCTTTTACAGTCAGGATGTACAAAGCGCCATCCTCGACACCAGTGGCGGCAAACTCGGGTCCATCGCCGTACAGATGATCATGTGGAGCAGCAGCAACCAGCAGAGCGTGATGACCGACTGGTTCCACCTCTACGATATGACCTCCATCAACAACTTCGCTGCCACCCTGGATGCCCTGGTACGCCCCTATGCGGGGATGACGGCCCCCGGTTCGGCCATGGCCTTTGGTGCCCAGCAGTTTGATACCAACAACTACACCGCCGCCCGCCAGGTGATGGATGTGTCAGGTGACGGTATCCAGAACAACGGGCTGGATACCTCTACCGTGCGGGATCAACTGCTCGCCTCCGGCATTGATACCATCAACGGCATCACCATAGGTCAGGACTATGCCGATGGGGTGCTGCAAGAGTGGTATGTGGAGAACGTGGCGGGCGGTCAGGATGCGTTTGTTATCAATGCCACCACCTTCGCCGACTTTGGCAATGCGCTGGAGCTCAAACTGGCGGCCGAAATTGAGGGGGGCATTATTCCGGAAGGGGCACTGGCCGCCCCCATCGAGGAGATCCCGCTGGCCGCCCAGCTGCTGCTCGGTATGCCGCTACTGCTGGCCTGGCGCTATCAACGCCGTAACCAAGAACGCCTGCAGCCCGCCAACGGGCAACTGGCGCCCGCCATCGGCTGATTTATCACCCCGTGTGTCGCGATTAGGGAGCCATGGCTCCCTGATTTTTTTGGGGCGACGATGACCTGAATACAGCGCGAAAAGGCTAGTCGCCCTGACGAAATTCGCCCGATTGACCAATATGCCAAGTCTGACCATATGGATGATGCGCCGCTTGTTCTTCTGAGGGCAACAACGATAACGCCCCCAGAGTGGATGCGATAAGTTCACTCTTGCCCAGCGCCTGGCGTAGAGAGAGCGCCTCTGACAGCACGGCGCGAGCGTTATCATAGGCGCCGGTCTGTACGAGAGCCTTGCCAAGATGATGCAGTGCGAAATGCCGCATAAGGGAGTTTGGTTGCAACCGTTCAACTACTTGGGAGGCCAAGCTGACAGCTTCGTCCAAACGGTCGAGCCGCTGCAAAACCTGCACCAGGCGTAGTTCTGAGCTAACGCGAGCAATATCGTCCTCTGAAACCATCTGCGCGGAGATCACCTCTCGGAGAATGGCTTCTGCCTGCGCGGCTCGTCCCACACATAGCAACATAAAGGCGGCAGCGCTCCGAGCTCTTGAAGCATCTTGTGATAATGCAGCACAAGGATGTAGGTCGAGGGACTGATTGACAACAGCCAGCATGGCTACTGGGTCTACCGCTTC
Organism: Aeromonas sp. 25-AL00135; assembly: GCF_054052385.1. Taxonomy (NCBI): domain Bacteria; kingdom Pseudomonadati; phylum Pseudomonadota; class Gammaproteobacteria; order Aeromonadales; family Aeromonadaceae; genus Aeromonas; species Aeromonas sp. 25-AL00135. The sequence goes on from NZ_JBSTYQ010000006.1 coordinate 190,642, forward strand.
GGGGAGCAGAAAAGGAGCGCACAAGCGGTATTCCGTACCGGTGCCTGCGATGCAAAACGTGTAGCCATCAGTGAGCGCCATGGGTTGATTCATCGATCCTCACGTTTGAAATAAGCTGCCTTGCAACATTCGATACTTGCAGCAAGCAAGGACTGTAGGTTCGATTAGCGAAGCGTAATCGGACGTTCGCGGCCTTTCTGTAATATGTTTCTTTAACTCGCCAAAACCCTTCCATCTTGCCACTTCTCTGCCCCAAAACTCACTCTCGAACTGGCAACGGTCGTAACATTATTGCCATATTGACGTGGAGTATCACCGCTATCTCCATCACCCAAGCTCCAAAATACTCATAATGCCTAGCATTGCATAAATTAATACTCTGCAGCTTGTTAAAGATTGCTTACAGGTAACAACCATTTGTAAACCAAACCACTTATCAGGAAAAATGAAACCAAGTACAATACTGAAACTATAATTGTGCCTTTAACAGGCTTGCCAAATTTAGATGTTTTTATGGACAACCAAAACCAAAGTTGCCGCCCCCGAGCCCCTGATACAACCAAAGTAGATGAAGCCATGTAGATGAGTGAAAGTAGTATGAATAACCATGACCCATATAAAACAAAAAAACCTATGACTTGAAAAAACAGGAAAGATACTCCCTCCGCCCCATAATTTTTAATGAGCCCAAAAAAACCAGAATCTGTGGCTACTTGCTGGAGATTGGTTATACCATCTGGAGCATAAATTGGGTTTAATGAAAGGTAAAGAATGGGTAAAGCTAATAGTGATAGCACGCAAACAACAATTGTATATGTAGCCCATCCGCGACCAGAAATAGTCCCTTTAAATAACGAGAATAATATTGTTGCTACCCAAAAACCGAAGAGCGATGTTGCTGCAACTACCGAGTAATCTAACACTTGGTTTTGATATCGAGCATAACCTACTGATAAGAATACTAACCCTATTACAAAAAAAACAAAAAAATCATCATTGCCTGATTGATTCTTACTATTTGAACTTTGGACATGTATTGACTGCTGCCTAGGCCGATTATCCAATTCAGACTGAATTAAATTCTTTACTTCAGTTAACGTTAACCCTTTGTTTCTCCTTATGGCTTCTTTGTCTGTGCTTCCATTCCTTAGTAGTATGGCTAGAATAAGCCCCCCTAGGACAGTAACTGATAATGGCGACCAAAATACGTCTACACCACGTGCTGATGCAAAAAAAACCATTAACTCCTGAAGCAATGTACACACTCCACTCTTTATTTACCTTAACCTGTAGTTAGATGGAGGCACTATTAATGAGTGAGTAACACCTTTCATCTAACTCCACCCTACCACTCGTCATCACAACCACTAACTCATTTTAAAATCACAGATTACCGACTGGTTTCTGATTTATAAGTGTATTATCAACGTCTTACGCCAGCTCCACTTGTATCACTGGATAAAACCACAGTCAAGAAGCGGAAATTAAAAATGCAGCCTCAATCCTCTTTTATCGGCCTGCCGCGATGTTTACTCCGCTATCTGCACGATATAAAAAGGCCTTATCACAAGGCCTTTTCAGAAATATCCAGATTCAGACTGGCAGCCCGCTTTTACGGCAATCACCCCGGTTCTGGTGACAAGGGCAACACCTGCCCATCCAGCGCATGATCACTATTGGATGGATAGTCCGGCACCGGCTCGCAGTAGGGAATGCGGCTTAGCACCGGCGCCTTGACCAGGGCGGCCAGTTGATCGGAGCGGCGCAGGCTGGCATCCGCCAGTTCGGCCACCAGCGCCAGACCGCAGCCGAGCCCCAACCCGCCAACAATGCCCGCCAGCAGAAACAGCCAGAGCGGGTAGTTGCTCGGCTTGCTGGGTGCAAAGGGCTTGTCGATCACCTTGATCCGCTCCCCCTGCTCGAAGTTGCCCAGATCGCCGGTCACCTTGGCCTTCTCATAGCGCAGCAGCAAATCCTGATAGAGGGTGCGTTTGACCGCAAGATCCCGCTCCAGCTCGGCGAGTTGGCGCTCGGTATCCCCCTGGGAGTCAACCACCTTGTCCAGCCCATCGAGCTGACTCTTCAAGCCAGCGGCGTTTTGCTCTGCCTCCGTCAGCTGCGTCTGGGCCAGCTGCCACTCGGGCCCGCGGGCCATATCCGGTTGGGATTTGAGCTGCTCAAACTCCTGCTGCAACTGGTCAATCTGATAGCGCAAACTCTGCACCTTGCTGTGCTCGTCGCTGTAGCGAGCCTGCAGCAACACCAGCTCGGTGCGCATCAGTTGCAGCTTCTCATCCAGTTGGCGGGCCAGCTGGCTCTCCTGCCCCAGCGATAGCTGATCGACCCGGGCCTTGGCCTGCTGCAAGGTGATCAGGCTCTCGGCATAACGCTCCTGCAAACCATAGAGACGGGCGACGTTGGTACTCTGCTGCTGGGGCAAGGCGCTGGCATGCTCCCGTTTGAAGTCGGCGAGCAGCTGCTCGGCCTCTTGCAGTTCGCTGCGGCGGCTGTCGAGCTGGCTTTGCAGGAAACGTTCGGACGATTCCGCCGACTGGCGCCCCTTGCTAAGCAGGTTGAAGAAAAAGCGCCGCGAAATGGCTTCGAGCAAACCGGCGCTGTTGGCCGCCGAATCCGCTTTTACCTTTATCTCGATCACCTCATCGCCGATCAGCCGCAGCGAGACGGCACTCGAGAGCCAGTCCATGATGGCATCGCGCTGAGCTGGCGGGGTCTCGTCATTGACCAGACCGCGATCCCGCGCCACTCCATCCAGCACATAACGGCTGCGCAGCAGGGCTTCGAGCACCGCAAAGCGATCTTTCAGGCTCTCCTGAGTGATCAGATCCTTGAGGGTCGGGGTCTGGTTGGCATCTTGCGGCACCATAAAGGTGGTGCGGCTCTCATACTCCTTGGGGGTGAGCAGGCCGACCGTCACGCCCACCAGCGGCATCACCAGTACCGGGATCACCAGCAGATAACGACGGCGCCAGGCGGCAAAGAGAATGATGTAGAGGTTGTAATAGAACTGGACAGGCATGGCATCACTCCCTGAGAAAAGCCCTCCCCCCGCACGATGCAAAGGCAATGCCACCAGAGGAGCTGATCGCCTCTGTGGGCAGATCGCAAGAGTGGTACAAGATTCGCATTCTCCCGCTATCCGGGGTGTCACCCCTTCCCTTGCCGGAGCGCGAACCATGTTGTCATCAACCCCGTCGCACAGACCCCATCCCCGCGGGAGCGCCAGCGCCCAGCCCGTCTTACAACCTGTTGTTCAACCTGTCGTACAAATCGTGCAGCACCTGCAGCCCGGCGGGCTGGAGACCATGGTGCTCAACCTCACTCAGGCGAGCCCTGCCGAGCAGCCGGTGCATATCATCTCCCTCGAAGGGCGCAAAGGAGATGTGCTAAGGGCATGGCCCGCTCTGCATCCCTTTGCTGGCCACATTCACTGTCTGGAAAAGCCCGCGGGCTGGTCGCTGGCAACCCTCTGGCGGCTCACCCGATTGCTGCGCCAACTCAAGCCCGCCGCGGTACATACCCACCATCTGGGGCCCATGCTCTATGGCGGTCTGGCCAGTCGGCTGGCCCGGGTGCCCACCCTGGTACACACAGAGCACGATGCCTGGTATCTCGATGATCCCCATCAGCGCACGCTGGCCCTGTGGGGGCTGCGCGCCTTCAAACCCATTCTGGTGGCCGATGCCACGCCGGTGGCCAACCAGCTGCTGGCCAAGCTGGGCCAGCTGTCGCCAACCGTGATCCCCAACGGCATCGATGAGCAGCGTTTTGCCCCGGGCGCCGCCGCCCTCGCCCGTCAGGAGATGGGGCTGCCGCAAGGAGTCAAGTTGATTGGCTGCGCCGCACGCCTTGAATCGGTCAAGGGTCACACCTTGCTGCTGGAGGCGGTCCGCACCTTGCCGGAGGAGGTGCATCTTGCGTTGGCAGGGGTCGGCAGTTTGCAAAATGCGTTGCAACAACAGTGTCAGCAGCTGGGGATCGCCCATCGGGTCCATTTTCTGGGGCTGGTCGAAAACATGCCGCGCTTTTATCAGGGGCTGGATCTCTTCTGCCTCCCCTCGCTGGCGGAGGGGATGCCGCTCTGCGTGCTGGAAGCACAGGCGTGCGGGGTGCCGGTGGTGATGAGCGATGTGGGGGCGGCCAGAGAGATCGTCTGTCAGGCCAGCGGCCATATCCTGTCGGAGCGGGATCCCGGCCGCCTTGCCCAGCTTCTGGCACAAGGGTTGCTGCAGTGCCATAGCCTGCGTGCCGTCACCCGAGAGTTTGTGTGCCAGCAAAGCAGCTTGAGCCGGATGGCTCAGGCCTATCAGCAGCTTTACAGCCGCTGATCAAGCGACCCGATGACCAGAGGAGCATCCCATGGAATGGATCATGATCGTGTTCTGGCTGTGCGCTGTACTGGTGGTCTACCACCATGTGGGCTATCCCCTGCTGCTCAAATTCGGTGGTCGGCAGGCGCGCAAGGTCGCCAATCCGCCCCGCCCCCTGGATCGGGGATTCAAAACAGACGCCGCCGATGAGGCGCTGCCGACCATCACTTTGCTGATGCCGGTCTACAACGAGGCGGCGACCATCGCAGCCAAGCTGCAAAACCTCGCCAGCCTCGATTACCCCGCCGACAAGCTGTGGGTGCATGTGCATTTCGACGGCTGCAGCGACAACAGCTACCCCATTGCGCTGAGCCAGCTCGGTGATCCCGCCCTGCAGCAGTTGCAGATCAGGCTGTTTGATCACCCCCGCAATCGCGGCAAGGTCGCCGTGCTCAACGAGGCCATGACCCGGGTGCACAGCGATCTGGTGGCCCTCACCGATGTCTCGGCCCTGCTGCCCATCGACAGCCTGCTGCTGGCGGTCGCCCATTTTGCCGATCCCAAGGTAGGGGTGGTCGGGGAAGCGTACCGCTTCTGGCAACCGGGCTCTCAGGGCGAGGAGAGTTACTGGCACTATCAAAGCCAGATCAAGCTCTGCGAGTCGGCCCTTGGCGGCATGCTGGGGGCCCACGGGGCCTTTTACATGATGCGCCGGGAGTGCCTCACCCCGCTGGCCGCCGATACCATCAACGACGATTTCATCCTGCCGATGCAGGCCATCGCCAAAGGGTATCGGGCGGTCTATGACAATCGCTGCGCCGCACTGGAGCTGGAAGTTTCCGATGCCGTGCTGGAGGCGACACGGCGCCAGCGGATCGGGGCCGGCAACACCCAGCAGCTGCTGCGGTTGCTGCCCCTGCTGCACCCCAAGTTCGGCTGGGTTGCCTTCAACTTTGCCAGTGGCAAGGGGCTGCGGGTGCTGATGCCGCTCTGCCTGACCCTGCTGTGGCTCTGCGCCATCCCGCTGGCCACCCAATCCCTGCTATTTCAGCTGTTGCTGGGGCTGCAACTGCTGGGGTATCTGCTGGTCATCCTGATCCAGCTGACCCCTGTGCACCCCTGGCCCAATCTGTTTCGCAAGATCCACTATCTGGTGCTCGGACACTGGTACAACGGCATGGGCACCCTGCGCTACTGCCTGCGCGCCCCCATACGTTTCATGTCACAGGAGAAAGCCGTATGACACACCCCATTCCAAGATTGACCCTGGTGGTCAAACGCAGCATGGATCTGCTCGGTGCCACTCTTGGCCTGCTGTTGACGCTGCCGTTGTGGCCGCTGATCATGCTGGCCATCCGGCTCGATAGCCCGGGGCCAGTCTTCTTTCGTCAGCTGCGGATCGGGCGCAGCCACGCCACCCATACCGAGCTCTTTTTCATGATCAAGTTTCGCACCATGCGCGCCGACGCCGAGGCGGCTACCGGGCCGGTCTGGTGTGGCAAGGGGGACAGCCGGATCACCCGCAGCGGCGACTTCCTGCGCAAAACCCGGCTCGATGAGCTACCGCAGTTTATCAATGTGCTCAAGGGGGAGATGTCGCTGATCGGCCCCCGCCCGGAGCGACCCGGGATCGCCAACCGGCTGGAAGATGCGGTGCCGTACTTTATCGAACGCACCTATGAAGTGGCCCCCGGCATTACCGGTCTGGCGCAGGTCAATCAGGGTTACGACGAGTCGCTGGATGATGTGCGCAGCAAGCTGGCGTTCGATCTGGCCTACTCGGTTGCCCTGCTCCACCCCTGGCGCTGGCTGGTGCAGGATATGCATATCATCGGCAAGACGATTGCCATCATGGTCGGCAAGAAGGGGCGCTAATTCCGCCGCGCCGACCTCAACCATATCTCAACGCCCATCAGGCCATTGCCACTGCAATGGCCTTTTTTATGGCGCATCTTTGTGGCACGTCCGCGGTGATCACAAAGAAGTCAGCGATCTGATCGCCATCATCTGGCCCCATCCACAGGCCTGATGCCAGTTTGACCAACCGCAGAAACCCGAGCGTTGCGTGATCACAGAAGCAATCCGCCCCCTGCAACCCCTAACACCGGCACATAAAAAAACGAGTGGCCAGCGGCCACTCGTTTTGACAGGTTTCTCCGTGATTCAGGCGCCGTAGACGGCCAGAATATCGGTCACTCTGTTGCTCACGCTGTATCCGCGGGCTATGGTGTTGCGGGCCGCCTGACTCATTTTGCTGCGCACCACCCCATCGCTGCGCAGCCAGTAGTTGACCAGCTCCGCCATATCCCGCACATGGCCGGGCTCCACCAGCCAGCCATTGGATTTATGGTCGATCAGATTGACCAGCCCCCCCACCGCAAAGGTACAAACCGGTATGCCGTGAGCCATCGCCTCAAGGGCCACCAGCGGCAACCCTTCAAAGCGGGAGGTGATGCAGAGCAGGTCGATGTTGTGCCACTCATTGGCCATGTTCTGGAAACCATGAAGCTGGACGCGATCACCATACTGCTGCAACAAAGCGCTTTTCATGGGGCCATCCCCGTAGAGATGAAACGCCCCGTCCGGGCAGAAGGCGGCCAGCTGGCAGAATGCCTCCGGCCCCTTTTCCGGCGAGAGGCGGCCGACAAAGGCAATCCGGTTGCCAGTTACCGTAGCCGGCGTCGCAGGCATGGGGACAAAGTTGCTGATCACCGTGCTCGGCACAGGCAATTTGCGAGCGATGGGCTCGCTTACTGCAATACACTTCGCAAAACGCGCTGTAGTGCGATCCAGCCAGCTGTAAAACTTCAGCAACCCCTCCCCGTCATCTCCACTGTGAAAAGTCGAGACCACCGATTTACCGGTGAACCAGGCTGTCAGCCGCCCCAGCACCCCGGCCTTGTAGCCGTGGGTATGGATCAGCACAGAAGCAGGCTGGCGGGCCAGACGGCGCATAAAATCGCGGCTGTTGTGGCACACCTCGTAGGGCAAGCCCTGTTGCTTGAGCAGGGTCGTAAAGGGGGTCATGCCGTGGTTGCTCACCAGCACTATGGTGGGGCGAAATCCCCTGGCCAGCAGATCGTTGGCCAAGTGGATAATGTGAACTTCTATTCCACCGACCTGACGCGCATCGATGGCCAGCCAGATCTGTTGCATGGGTAACATAAGGCCCTCCTCCCGTGGCTCCATGCCACCTGAAATGAGGCGCTGCATAGAGCGGGCCAGTCAGGTAAAGAGGGGCAGGATCAGGCGCCGGGACAGGCGACCAGCAGGAGGGTCATGTCATCGAGGGCGGCATCATTGATGCGTTCATCAAACCAGCGGGCAATGCGATGAGCCAGTTGCTCAAGACCGGGCCCCGAAGTCAGGCAGATCTCTTTTAGCTGCGACTCCCAGCGCTGGCGCTCTTCTGCGTCACGGCTATCGAGCAGGCCGTCGGTCCAGAACAGCAGGATCTCGCCGGGCTTGAGCTGACGCTCATTGGTCACGAAGTGGGGATCCGGGCGCAAACCGGGCAAGGGGCCGGTCACGCCGACCTGACGGATGGTACCGGGCCCGACCAGCCAGGGCGCCGGGTGGCCCGCGCTGGCCCACTGCACCCGCCCCTCGTTGCCGAGTTCAATGCAGAGGGTGGTGAGCAGGGTAGCCCCAAGGAGCGGATCACTGTGAACCGCATTGGACAAGATGGTCAGCAAACGGGCGGGGGCACGCTCCAGATCGTGGGCAGTCAGCAAGCCGCGCAGATAACCGGCATAGGCATGGGCAAAGAACTTGGCTTCCGCGTCGTGGCCCATCACATCCCCGAGCCACAGCACCCGATCCTTGACCAGCAGAAAGTCCCCGCCCCCCACGGTGGCGGCCCGGGTTTGCAACGCCAGCTGGTATCCCCCGATGGAGGTGGCGGGCAATAACGGCCGCAGCGCCGAGGTCATGCGCTGATCCAGCTGCTCGCCCCATTGCGACTTGAGCTGCTCCGAGCGTTGCAGCACCCGCGAAACCGCCAGCAACAGGTCCTGCTTGGTGATGGGTTTGACCAGAAAGTCATCGATCCCCAGCGCCCCCGCCCGACTCTGGGTCCACTGATCCTGATGACCGGTCAGGAAGATAAAGGGCACCCCCTTCATCTTGGGATCCTTCATCAACTGCTGGCGCAGCCCAAAGCCATCGATCCCCTCCATCTCGATATCGGAGAGCACCAGCGCGGGGGGCTGCTTTCCGAGCGCCAGCAGGGCGGCATGGGAGTCGGCATAACTTTCAACCCGGTAGTGCTCATGGAGATAGGCGGTGAGCAGGGCACGCATCACCTTGTCATCGTCGATCACCGCGAGCACCGGCAGTTGGTTGACCGGGCCCTGCTGGCGAAGGGTCACGCGATTGCGCTCACCGTCGCGAGAGAAGTGCACCTCGGCAAACAGCTGGTGCACCAGCGCCAGCCCGTATCCCCCCTCCTGCAGCTCATCGGGTAACGGCGCGCTGGCAAGGCCGGGTTGCGGGCCACCATCATCCTCCACTATCAGACTCAAACCCGTTTCATCCTCTTTCAGCGTGAGCCAGAGCCGGGTCGCGGGAGGAGCTGTGTGTTTGACGCTATTGGTGGCCAGCTCACTGAAACAGAGCAGCCAGTTGGCTTGATCCTTTGGGGAGACCTGAAACAGGGAGAGTCCCTGCGCCAGCCGGTTGCGCAGTTCGCGCACCGACTGCAGGGTTGCCGGAGCAGATCGCAACCAGTCATCCATATCGGGCCTCCATCAGCGGGCGATCAGATCCGGAAATTGAGCAAGGCACTGCGCCGGCACCAGCGCTTGAGCCATTCGGTCACCCGGTTGCTGGGCAGCCGGTTGAGTTCGCGCAGGATCTCGCTAGCCAGCCCCGGGTTGAGTTTGTCGTTATAGACTGCGCCAATCAGATTGGCCTCGGCACGGGTCAGTTTATCCACCGCACTTTGTACCACGGTCGTCGGGGTCACCCCGGCCAATACCACCAGCAGCGCACCTTCACAGGCCCCACACACCTGATCGGCCGGAATATTGCCCCGATTGAGGGCGGTGAGCGGCGAGGTATCGAAGATCACCACATCGTAATGCTCCAGCCAGCGAACCAGCAGCTGACGCAAGGTATCCTTGTTGCGAAAGGCCATCAGATCCTTGCCCGGCGCCGGGAGCAGGGACAAGGAGCGGCCAGTGGCCACCGGCTCGGGCACATCATTGGGCCCCCAGGCAACCGCCGTGGCGCGGCCGGGATGATAGAGGTTGAGATCCACCAGCAGGGTGCGCAGCCCATCCGCCTCCGAGCGCCTTGCCAGCGCATCGCAGATGGAGCTCACCCCCTCCCCCCCTTCCGACGAGGTGACCGCCAGCGAGCGGATCCCCCGGGCGACCGTCGCCGCGTAGAGGGATTCGAGCTCCAGATATTGAATGGGGATGCTCATATCAAAGCGTCCCGACCAGGGCCACCACCGAGATCGTGGTCAAAATGTCGCGCATGCCATCCATGAAGATGGCCCAGTTGCTGCTTTTGCTGTCAGGGATAAAGACGGTGTCCCCTGCACGCAGCACCGGCAACTGGCTAAAGTCGGGCTCTTTGGCAAAGCCGTCGAGATCGAAGCTGCGGGCCTGATCCCCCTGACCACTGGTGGCCATGTTGATCACCACAATCTTCTTGATATAGGCGCTGCTGGTCGGGCCCCCCGCCTCGGCCAGCAGATCCAGCAGGGTCATGGAGGAGTCAAAGCGGTAGCGCCCAGGGCGGGCAATCGCCCCCAACACCCGAATGGTGTTCTCCTTGGGCTCATCGAGCCAGGGACGATTCTTCTCCGGCAGGTAGATGGAGTCGCCGGGCAGCACCTTGGGCAGCAAGGTTTCATCGCCGGTTTCAAAGTAGAGGGCAAGGTCGAGCTTGCTGACCCGCGCCGTGCTGCCACTGCGATGGGCGATGCGCACATTGCGCAGATCCGCCGCCGCAGTCGGACCATCGGCGGCCGACAGGATGTCGATAAAGCCCATCTGCTCATTGAAGGCATAGCGACCGGGGGCCCCGACCTGACCGAAGATATAGATGGAACTGTCCGGTGACTGGCGCACCCACTGGGATTTGTTGTCACTGGGATCGGTGGGCAGCTCGGGGATCATGATGGTGAATCCGGCCCGGATCTTCGGCAGGCTGGCCAGCGCCCCGCCCTGATGAAGGAACTTGTCGAGATCAAACAGGGTTGGCGTGGCCTGCCCCCCTTCGGCGGTCAGGATCTGCACCTTGGCGATATCGGCCCGCTCGCTGGGGCCACCGGCGTGGGCGATCAGATCCAGCAGCGACATTTCGTCAGACCATTCATAACGGCCCGGGATCCGCACCGCCCCCATCACCATCACCGCCCGCCCGGGGGCCACCTTCAACCAGGACTTCTCGTTGATATCGGTCTTTTCCGGCACAAAGATGGCATCACCGGGTTTGACTTGGGGCAGCGCCTTTTGCATCCCCTCGGTATAGGCCTGCAAGTCGATGGGTTCGATCGTGCCATCGGTGCGCAGCAAACGGATCTGGCGACTCTCGGCATAGCGGGTCGGGCCGCCGGCATTGGCCAGAATATCGAGGAAGGAGTCCCCTTCCCGCCCCTCATAGGCGCCGGGTTTGAACACCTCGCCCATGATGTAGATGGTACGTGCCCCCCGTTTTATCTGCTCTTCATCCTTGGGCACGAAGATGGTGGCGCCCGGCGCCAGATTGGGCAGCAGCTTGTTGTTGCCGGAGTCGAGATAGGCTTTGAGATCGAACAGTTCGGGGGCATCACCATTGATCACCCGGATCCGCTCCACCCCGGCAAAACGGGTCACCCCACCGGCTCGCATCAGCAGATCCACGATGGAGTTGCCACTCTTGAAACTGAAGGCGCCGGGGCTGTTGACCTCGCCAAACACCTTGATCGCCTTGCCGGTATCCCCATCCCCGCCTGCCGCCAGGGTTGCCGCATCAAAATCAATCTGCACGTTGCCGATCAAAGGGGATGCTGGCACGAACACCACATCGAGGGATTGCAATGGCGGCAACACGCTGGCATCGCCGGTATCGAGATAACGCTTGTAGTCGAAGCTAGATACCGTGCTGCCGCGCCGCACCTGCATGTTGTTGAGCTGGGCACCGGGCACCAGACCGCCAGCGGCATCGAGGGCCATCTGCACGTTGCCATCGGGCGCCAGATCATAACTGCCGGGTTTTTTGACATAGCCCATCACGCTGATCAGCAGCCGCTTCTCCAGCAAGGTGACGGTCAATTGAGAGAGGTTGTTGTAAACAGGTTTGAGGGCGGTGCGGATCAGCTCATCCGCCTGTTGCAGGGTCTTCCCCCCCACCACGACGTTGCCAACTTCAGGCAGTGCAATCTCCCCCTGCTTGTTGATCTGGAAAGGCTGATCAAAAGCAGGCTCACCGGGTTGCACTATGGCCAACCGATCACCGGGAGCCAACAAGGTGGAGGCCAGTAACGGGCAGGTGAACAACAGCAAGAGAACACAGATCAATCCTTCGAGAGCGCCCCGTTTCATAGACATCCTTTTCGTCTGTTACGTCTGCCCCCATTGGCGTAAGGGGAGCCCTGACCAATCAGCACGACAGCCATCCGCTGTTGTCTGTTGCAGCCGCAAACGTACTTGTTGTAGTGATTGTGCCAACACGGTCTGACGCCAGGCTACATCCGACCAGAGCCGTCCGTGCATATCCCGTTCGATATCAATACGTTGAGATTGTAGTCGTTTCAACTCGGCAGGCATACACCCCTGCAGACTCGCTTGCTTTAATTCCGTCAGCTGCAAGTCGAGTTCCTTCTGACGCTCATCATAACGAGACCAGACCCGCCGTTCATCCTCATTGACCGGAATACGGGTGGGTCTTGCCTCTGCCATGCCGCCATACCCCTGTGGCGGCCACTGCGCACAACCCGACAGCAGAATGGACGAGAGCAGGATACCAAAGCGTTTCATGATGCAGCGGCCATCATGCCACGGGAACGCATATAGGCCTTGATGCTCTCATGGCAGGGGATCACCCGGTCGATATGCAGCATTTCCAGCAGGTCATGAGGTTGACCGGGTCCACAGACAAGGGCCATCTGATGCCCGTTCATAATCAATCTTTTATAGAGAAATACCAAGGCTCCGATCCCCGATGAGTCGATAAAATGAACATCGCTGATATCGGCCAGGATATCTCCCGGGTGGGTCGAGAGGGTTTCAAACAACGGGCGGAGCTCACTGACGGCCATCGCGTCAAACTCGTTTTCCAGTACCACTACCTGGATATCATTAAGGGTGTAAGTCATGCTTTCCATCGCTAGCTCCTTGTCGATTCTCAGACTATTTGCTGTCACGGCATTCAGCACGTTGCAAATGTTATGCCGGGCAGTGCCACGGCTCTTGTTCTCCAAATGATACTCTTTGCGCCTTATTCACCGACACCCACTCCTCGTTTTGATTGCCAAATTGCAATTAACCTCCCCCGCACGTTGCAAACTGCAATTCACCTGGGCCGAGATCGCCCGATAACAGGCTAAATGACTGATAATTCAAGCCCATTACACCGGGCCCGATTATTGCTTGCCCTTAGACACAGCTCACAAGCCACCGTTGGCCCGGCACCCATGCCGCCATTTCCCAGGAAGGAGAGATCATGAAAGCAGGCCTTTACATCGCACCACTGCTGGTAGCCCTTTGCGGCACCGCATACGCAGCCCCCACCTCTGACAGTGCCGTATTGAAGGTTGAAGGCGCCATCAGCAGCCCCACTCATCAGGCTCTGGCCCTGTGGGACAGCGCCATGCTGGATCAACTACCGGTACACGAAATCAAAACCCATACCCCCTGGTATGACGAAGCCAAGACCTTTCGCGGCCCGCTGCTGCAAGATGTATTGGCCAAGGTCGGGGCAACCGGCAAACAGCTCACCATTACCGCGCTCAATGACTACTCGGTACAGGTGCCGACAAGCGATGCCGAGCAGTATCGGGTCATCCTCGCCCGCACGATCAATGGCAAGCCACTGTCGGTGCGTGACAAAGGGCCGCTGTTCCTTGTCTATCCGTTCGATCAATATCCCGAACTGCAAAACAAGCTCTATTACGGTCGGGCTATCTGGCAGATCAGTGCGATAAAAGTGGAGTAGATCCCATCATGCGTTCCATGGCGGCCAGTCAACGTTTCTTGTTTGTGGTGCTTTGTGTGCTGCTCCTAGCCTTTGCCGGTATTGGTACCATTCAGTACCGGCAATTTCAGGATCTGCAGCGCAGTACCAGCCAGGGCGAAGACAACGTGATGTGGAACTATTTCCAGCTCTATAACGAAGCGCTGCGTTTTCAAAGCTCGCTGCTCCATGAGTCGCAACCGACCTTCCAGCTCAGATACGATATTCTGGTCAGCCGCATGGATCTGGTGCTGGAGAGCAAGGATCGCAGCCTGCTTCAGCAAACAGAGATCTACCAGCAGGCAAGCAAAGCCATTCGATCCTACATCTCTCTGGCGGATATCTGGCTCGGCCCGGAAGCCACCAAGCCGCTCGACAATCTTGCCCATCAGGAGCTGCGCCAACAGCTTGCCTCCCTGCTCCCCCTGCTCCATCAGCTGACTCTGGAGGTGAACCAGCAGGCGACCCTGTTTGATGTGGCGCGTCGCGACAGCGTGAGGGAGCAGATCATCACGACGACACTCATCGCGACCCTGCAATTTGCGCTGCTCTTTGTGCTCGCCCTGCTGATCTGGCGGCAAATGAATATCTCGTTTCTGCAACACAAACTGATGCAGCAGCTCAATGACAAACTGCTGCGGGCAAATCAGGCGGCAGAGGCAGGCACAAGAGCCAAAAGCAGCTTTTTGGCCAACATGAGCCATGAAATTCGCACCCCCATGAATGGCATTCTCGGCATGCTCTCACTGCTGGCCGACCGGGATATGGATCCGAGGGAGCGAGACTATCTGGAGACGGCGCGCGAATCGGCAAACCATCTGCTCGGTCTGCTTAACGACATTCTGGATGTATCCAAGCTGGAAGAGGGCAAGATCGAGCTGCAACTGGCCCCCCATCACTTGCCCCAGTTGCTGGAGGATATCCGGGCCCTGATGCAGAGCAACTGCGATGCAAAAGGGATCAAACTGACCCTGGCTGTTGCCCCCGATACGCCGGAGTGGTTGATGATCGACCCGCTGAGGGTGCGCCAAATTCTCTTCAACCTGGTGAGCAATGCCATCAAGTTCACCCATCAGGGGGAAGTAAAGATCCATGTTGATAGCACCCTGTTGGAGCAGGATCGCCACTCGATACGCATCTCGATCCAGGACACAGGGATCGGCATGAGCAAAAGTCAGCTAAAGAACCTGTTTCAACGTTTCGCCCAGGCGGATGTCTCGATCACCCGCCAATATGGCGGATCGGGCCTGGGACTTGAAATATCCCGTAACCTCGCACGCCTGATGGGCGGCGATATCTCGGTAGAGAGCAGTGAGGGACATGGCAGTACTTTTACCTACATCTGGCCCGCTAGAGCCACGACCCCCTCGATTGTTTGCCTGCCGTCCAAGCCGCTGGATCAGGAGAGCTATCGCATCTTGCTGGTTGATGACAATGCCACCAACCGCAAGGTGATCGGCGCCATGCTCGACTCCGTGGGCCATCAGGTCACATTGGCCGTTCAGGGAGAAGAGGCGCTGGAGAAACTGGGTCACACCGAATTTGATCTGGTGTTGATGGATGTCCAGATGCCAGTGATGGATGGCCTGGTGGCCACCACCCGGATCCGCACCTCCCAGATGCCTTGGGCAGATATCCCCATCATCGCCCTGACGGCGGATGCGATGCCGGAATCCAAGCAATACTATCTCTCCCATGACATGAATGGATATATCACCAAGCCCATCAATAAAGAGACGCTACTGAGCGAGATAAACAGACATATTTCCCATGGGCGGCTCAAATACAACGCCACCCTGCGTGTCACCAAGCAATAATCCCCCCCCTGATTCCTGGCTACTGATTGCTCATGTGGGGCAACATTGACGTCTGCAGGCAACTGAATGGGCTTGGGTCTGGAACGCACGCAGGCAAGCAGCTTCGCAACAGCTGCACGGGCCGTCGGCTTATCTCGGGTATGCAGGGATTTTTTGATCTCTTTGCGGCGACCACAGGGGAGCGTGGTGACTTTCCGGTAATACCAGATGCCGTGGGGACTGAGCCAGAGATTCATCGATGAGCTCCTCGTCGTCCACACAAAGTGGATGACCAAGGGCTTTAGGAAGCTAACTTATTGAATTGCAGAAACAAGTGGTGGCCCTACCAGCCACATCCCGGCACTCGAGTCCCCCGCCTTGGCTGCTACCTTCCGGTCCTGACCAGGTCGACGGGTTATCAATGCGAGAGGACCAATAGGACCACCGGCGAGGAGAATAGGCAAACTGGGCGTTCAATGCAACGGCTTTCTACCCTCCAACAGATCGTTTGCCTTATTTTTCAACAATCTGCTGAATGAATCAGCTAAACAGCATAAATTTCGCCCCCACCAGCAGCATCAGCAGGGCAAAGGCCTGCTTGAGGCGTGTGGGTGACAGGCGGTGTGCCAGCTTGGCGCCAATGCGTGCGAACTGGGTACTGGTCAGCACAATGCCCAGCAGGGCGGGCAGATAGATGTAGCCCACACTCCACTCGGGCAGATCGGCATGATCCCAACCCGCATAGAGGTAGCTGAGGCTCCCCGCCAGCGCGATGGGTATGCTGCAGGCTGCAGAGGCCGCTACCGCATTGCGCATTGGCACCGAGTTCCAGCTCAGATAAGGGACAGTGAGCGAGCCACCGCCAATACCAAACAGGGCTGACATCCAGCCAATGATGGTACCGGCAATGCCTGTGCCGAGCGGCCCCGGCATATGGCGCTCCGCTTTGGGTTTAAGGTTGAGCCCCATCTGTAGCGCCATGCTCCAGGCGAAGCAGCCGATAATGATATTGAGGGTGCTGGTGCTGAGCAGATTGGCGGTCATGCCGCCGAGCCAACCCCCGATCAGCATGCCGGCGCCGAGTCGGCGGATCATCACCCAATCGACGGCGCCCGCCTCCCGGTGGGCCCGCAGCGAGCTGAATCCGGTAAAGATCATGGTGGGCAACGAGGTGCCAAGGGCCAGATGAGTAATGATTTCAGGGTCGATGCCCTGGGCGCGAAAGGTAATGACCAGCACGGGGACAATGATAAGACCGCCGCCGATCCCGAACAGTCCCGCCAGCATACCGGCAAAGGCGCCCAGCAGGAGGTAACCCATAAACAGCATAAAAATTCCTGTGTTAAACAAAAACTGGCCAACACGGCCGGGCAACAGTGGATATCTGCATGAAAAAAAAGAGATGGCGCGAGGGCCATCTCTTCATTGTGCCGGTTAGTGCAGTGGAATGGTACCGTCCATCACCTTGTAGAAGGCCAGCACGGCACAGCCGAGCAGGGCCGCCGTCATCCCCTGCTCCAATCGGTTAAGGCCGCGCAGACCGTGATGCTGACGCGCCTTCCAGTAGATGAAGATGCCCGGACTATAAAGCAGCGCCACCAGCAGCAGGTACTCCACACCGGCAGCATAGACCAGCCAGCAGCCGTAAACGGTCGCCACCAGGGCCAGCAGCAGGTCACGCTTGCGCTGATGAGGTTGACCCTGATAGGTCTCCCCTTTCAATGCCAGCTTCAGGCCATAAGCGCCCGAAAAGACGTAAGGCACCAGCGCCGCCGAGGTTGCGATGTTGACCAGCGCCAGATAGGTGCTGCTCTGGAAGTAGATGATGATCAGGAAGATCTGCACCAGACAGGTGGAGCACCAGAGGGACACCTGCGGCGAGCCGTTCTTGTTCTCCTTGGCAAACCAGCCCGGGAACACACCGGTCTTGCCCGCGATGTAGGGCACTTCAGCGGCCAGCACGGTCCAGCTGAGCAGAGCACCCATCACAGACACCACCAGACCAATGTTGATAAGCCAGGCGCCCCAGGGGCCGACCACGGCTTCAAGGATCATGGCGGTCGAAGGGTTCTTGAGCGCCGCCAGTTGCGGCTGGCTCATGACACCCAGCGAGAACAGGGTCACCATCACGTAAAGCGTCAGGGCGCCGAGCAGCGCCAGCACGGTAGCTCGGCCCACATCCTTGCGATGACGGGCACGGGCAGAGACCACCACGGCCCCTTCAATCCCGATAAAGACCCAGAGGGTCACCTTCATGGTGGACTTGACCTGATCCATCACGGAGCCAAGCTCCATGTTGTTCTGGCCCCAGATATCCAGAGTGAAGGTATCCATGTTGAAGGCCAGCAGGATCGCGACACAGAAGACGATGAGCGGCACCATCTTGGCGATGGTGGTGACGATATTCACCAGCGCAGCGACCTGCACCCCGCGCAGCACCAGCGCATGCACCGACCAGATCAGGATGGAGGCCAGCGTGATGGCCACCGGCGTATTGCCGTCACCGAAGATGACGTTGTCAGGCGTATCGAAGAAGTAGCTCAGGGCGCTGAACACTACGATGGCGTAAGAGACGTTGGCCAGCAGTTGGCAGAGCCAGTAACCCCAGGCGGCGTTGAAACCGATGAAATCGCCGAAACCGGCCTTGGCATAGCTGAAGATACCGCCATCGAGATCGGGGCGGCGCATGGAGAGGTTCTGATAGACCAGCGCGAGACAGATCATGCCAAGACCGGTGATGGCCCAACCCAGGGCGACCGCCCCGGCACTGGCATGCGCAGCAATGTTTTGTGGCAGACTGAAGACCCCGGCGCCGACCATGGAGCCGATCACCAGCGAAATGAGGGCGCCCAGCCCTAGTTTCTTGTCCATTTCAATCCTGTTTATTTAGGCGGCGGCAGAGCGTCCGTATTCATACTGCGCGCAATATGGGAGGGGCTGGGAATCCTGACCCCGTGAAAAAGGCGGCAACTATATTGCATGACTATTCCGACCGCAATCCCTCGTCCCGTCAATCATGCACCGCCTTGACCGCGCGCAATTTTACAGCACTGACCCATATGGCCTGTGAGCTGGCTCAAATTAACCAAGACCCATTGATATTTCTCATTTTTCTGCCAACACAACCTGACTCGCATGGTTCCTATGCATCGCCATTCAGGCACTCTCTGTATAAATAATCTGCATAAAAAAGCCCCGGTGGAAACACCGGGGCCCATTATGTAAATCCCTATAAACGCAAACCGCCATCCAGTTCTATCATCCTTCCCGACAGATAGTCGTTGGCAAAAATAAAGCTCACCGTCTCGGCCAGCTGCTGCGCCTCGCCAAGGGTGCCGACCGGAATGGCCTGCTGCATCCGCGCCATCGCCTCCGGCTTCATCGCCGCCGTCATGTCGGTGGCAAACACCCCGGGGGCAATCCCCATCACCCGAATGCCATGGCGCGCCAACTCCCGCGCCCAGGTCACCACCAGCGAGGCAACCCCTGCCTTGCTGGCGGCATAGTTGCTCTGGCCAATATTGCCGGCGCGGGCGATGGAAGAGATGTTGATGATAACGCCCCCCTGCCCTCCTTGCGCCATCAGCGCCGCCCCTTCACGACCGCAGAGGAAGGTACCGGTGAGGTTGACGTCAATCACGCTCTGCCACTGGGCCAGCGTCATCTTCTCCACCAGCTCACCCTCTTTCACCTTGATCAGCATGCCATCGCGCAAAATGCCGGCGCAGTTGATAAGACCGTGCAGCACGCCAAAACGCCCCTTGATGGCAGCAAACACGGCCTCAACCTCGGCTTCGCTCGCCACATTGCAGACAAACAGCTCGCACTGGCTATCTTGATCGCACTGATCATTCTGGCTGCGCACTAGGGCTGCGGTCGCCTCCAGATCGGCGCGATTGATGTCGAGCAGCGCCAGCGTCGCCCCCTGTGCGCCCAAGGCCAGCGCAATGGCACGTCCCAAGCCACGTCCGGCACCGGTAATAACGATGACCTTATCTTTGATATCCATCAATGCTCCTTGTAGCTGGTCGAAGGGAGATGCCTTGAAGAGAGGTGGCCCGTCAGGCGGGACCCTGTTTATCCAGATAGAGTTCGACGATGCTGGAGAAATCGCGGCTCCCCTGCCCCTGAGCGGCATGCAGGTTGAACAGGTTACGCGCGAGCGCCCCCATGGGCACAGCGCTGTGAGCATGCTCGGCCAGCGCCATGGCCAGCCCCAAATCTTTCACCATCAGACGGGTCATAAAGCCCCCCTGATAGTTGCGGGCGGCAGGGACATTCTCCATCACCCCGGGCCAGGGGTTGTAGCGCTCCAGACTCCAGTTGTTGCCGGAGCTCTTGCCCATGATGGTGGAGAGCACGGCGGGATCCAGCCCCTCCTTCACCCCGAGGGCCAACGCCTCGGCGGTGCCCGCCATGTGGATCGCAAGCAGCATGTTGTTGCACATCTTGGCGATCTGCCCTGCCCCCAACGCCCCGGCATGAAACAGATTCTGCCCCATGCAGGCGAGCAGGGGCTTGGCTGACTCGAAATCCGCCCCGTCGCCACCGACGATAAAGGTGAGCGTCCCGGCGGCCGCACCGGCGACACCACCCGAGACAGGGGCATCGATAAAACGCAAACCACGCGCGCGGGCCGCCTCCCCGACCTGACGGGCAGAGTCGACATCTATGGTGGAGCAGTCGATCACCAGTGCACCAACCGGCAGTGCTGCCAGCAGATCCTGCCCACCTCGCTCACCGGCGCTCTCGCCCAACCAAAGATCGCGTACATGCTCCCCCGCAGGCAACATGCTGATCACCACCTCGCAGCCGGTCGCCGCATCACGGGCATCCCCCGTGGCGATGCAGCCAGCGGCGATGGCGCGCTCAATGTTTTGGGCAACCAGATCAAACACCTGCACCCTGTGCCCGGCCCTGGCCAGATTGGCCGCCATGGGCCCCCCCATGTTGCCGAGCCCGATAAACCCTATCCTTGTCATCCCGCTTGCTCCTTGCGTTGCTGATGGCGGCGTCCGCCGGTTGCCAAGATGTTATTCCTTGCAGGTCAACGGATTGCGCCCCTGCGGCCAGCGATAGAACTCGTCCAGCCACTCCACCTCCGGTGGCAACTGTTGCCAGCGGGGATCTTTATCCTTGTCGATCAGCAGTGCCCGTACCCCTTCCACAAAATCCCCCTTGAGCACACAGTTGACCGAGAGGGTCAGCTCCTCGGCAAATACTTCGGCCAGGGAGTTGCGGCGAGCCTGCCAATATTGGCGCCACAAAATGGCGCGGCTGATGGGGCTGCCGGTGCGGCAAATCTGCTGCGCCTGCTGGAGCACAGCTTCATGTTCATCGAACTGAGCCTCGAACAACCGACCCAATACCCCTTGCAACGTGCGTCCCGCCAGCAAGGCATCGATCCTCTGTTGATGGGGTAGCAATACTGGCGCCGGCAAGCGGGCCGCCACCTCACGGTGCAATTCCCTGAGCAGCAGATCGATCTGCTCACGGGGATCACCACTGCCAGTCCAGTCGAGCACGGCGAGGCGTGACAACAGCGCACTGCGCTCGCCACTGGCGATGGCATGATCCGCCAGCCCAAGGCCGATGGCATCACTCCCGTTGAAGCGGGCGCCAGTCAAACCAAGCCAGAGCCCCAGCCGCCCCGGCATCCGGCTTAAAAACCAGCTGGCCCCCACATCGGGGTAGAGGCCAATGGTCACCTCCGGCATGGCGAACAGGCTCTTCTCGGTCACCACCCGGAAATCGGCGCCGGCAAACAAGCCTATCCCACCGCCCATGCAGATGCCGTCCGCCACGCAGACAAGGGGCTTGCGGTAAGAGTGGATGTGGTGATCGAGCCGATACTCCTGCTCGAAAAAGTCGCGGGCATATTCGAACAGTTCCGCCTCGCTCACCTCCTGCTTGCGGTAATAGAAGGAGCGGATATCGCCACCGGCACAAAATGCCTTCTCACCCGCCCCCTGCAGCAGCACACAGACGATGGCGGGATCCTGCTCCCAACGGGTCAGCGTCTGTTGCAGGATCTGGATCATCGGCAGGCTCAATGCGTTGAGAGACGCAGGGCTGTCGAGGGTCAACACCCCGATCTGATGACCATCTTCGGTGGGATAACAGCTAACCTTGACCGGCTCACTCATATACAGCTCCGTATGGATTTACTATGTTGGGCCATATTGCCAGCGCGGTAAGCGTTTCTCCAGGAAGGCGGCAACCCCTTCACGCTGATTGGCATCGCTAAAGAGATCGAGAAACAGCGACCGCTCAAGGGGCAAGGCGGCATCCCGCGGACCACTGCGGCCCTGATTGATCAGGGTTTTGCAGGCGCGCAGGGCGCTCGGGCTCTGGCGCTCCACCAGATGGGCCATCTGGTGCGCCGCCTCCCATGCCTGACCGGTTTTCACCACCTCCTCCACCAGCCCCATCTCGTAGGCCAGCGAGGCACTCACCTTCTCACCGCAGAGGATCATCCGCTTGGCCCAGCCCGGCCCCACCAGCTCGGTCAGACGCTGGGTGCCACCGGCACAGGGAAGCAAGCCCACAGAGGCTTCCGGCAGTCCCAGCAACGCCTGCTGTTCGGCGATGCGGATATCACAGGCCAGCGCCACTTCCAGCCCGCCGCCCATGGCATAACCATTGATGGCGGCGATACTGACGCCGTGAAAGCGGGCCAGCGCCTCGAAGGCCTTGCCAAAGGCCTCGGCTACTTCGCGGGCCAGCTCGACATTCCCCTCGACAAACATATTGAGGTCGGCACCGGCGCAGAAAAATTTGTCGCCCGCACCACGGATCACCAGTGCCACCACATCGGGACGACTGTCGAGCTCCACCATCATCTGCAAAAAGGCCTGCAGGCTGGCGAGGGTCCAGGTATTGGCAGGGGGATGGTCGAGGGTGATATAGGCCACATGGCCATGATATTCGAGTCTGATCCTTGTCATAACATTGTCCTTGTCGATGAAGCTGCCGCCATGATGACAGGCTTGAGTGACACCAACCTGTGGCTGGCTCACAAAGCCGAAACCGGCATGGCACGGTGCAAATCGGGTGGCAGGCAACACACCCTTGATGCGACCACCGGTTAGCCCAGCGACAAACCGGGATCGGTCAGCATGCGGCGCGCGATGATGAGTCGCATCACCTCGTTGGTGCCCTCCAGAATGCGGTGTACCCGGGTATCGCGCAGATAGCGCTCGAGCGGATACTCGCGGATATAACCATAGCCGCCAAAGAGTTGCAGAGCCTCATCACAAACCCGATAACCCACATCGGTGGCAAACCGTTTGGCCATGGCGCACCAGGCACTCTTGTCGGGATCCCCGCGATCCAGTTTGTCAGCCGCCTGACGCACCAGCAGACGGGCGGCAGCCAGCTCGGTCGCCATATCGGCCAGGCGAAATTGCACGCTCTGGAATTCGCTGATCGGGTGACCAAATTGCTGGCGCTGCTG
The DNA here is from genome assembly GCF_054052385.1 of Aeromonas sp. 25-AL00135. Taxonomy (NCBI): domain Bacteria; kingdom Pseudomonadati; phylum Pseudomonadota; class Gammaproteobacteria; order Aeromonadales; family Aeromonadaceae; genus Aeromonas; species Aeromonas sp. 25-AL00135. The sequence goes on from NZ_JBSTYQ010000006.1 coordinate 213,387, forward strand.
CACATAGGCCAGCGCATCGTCCAGCGCCTGCTGGGCGGTGCCCACCGAACAGGTGGCAATATTGATGCGCCCACCATCGAGGGCCTGCATGGCGAATTTGAACCCTTCCCCCTCCTCACCCAGCCGATAGCGGGCGGGAATTCGCACTCCGTTGAACGCCACTTCCCGGGTCGGCTGGCTGTTCCAGCCCATTTTCTCTTCGGGCTTGCCATAGACGATGCCCGCGCTATCTGCCGGTACCATAAAGGCAGAGATCCCCTTCGCACCTTCACCACCGGTACGGGCCATCACCACCAGCACATCGCTGCTGCCAGCTCCCGAGATAAAGACCTTGGTCCCCTCGATGAGGTAGCTGTCACCCTCGCGCACCGCCCGGGTCTTGAGTGCCGCCGCATCTGAGCCTGCCCCCGGCTCGGTGAGGCAATAGGAGCCCAGCAATTCGCCGCTGGCCAGTTTGGGCACCCACTCTTTGGCAACCTCGGTGGGCAACCAGCTACCCAGCATCCAGCTCACCATGTTGTGGATGGTCAGATACGCCGTGGTCGAGGTGCACCCCATGGCGAGGCGTTCAAAGATGAGGCTCGCATCGAGGCGAGGCAATCCCAATCCGCCAAACTGCTCCGGGGTATAGAGACCGCAAAAACCTAGCCCGGCCGCCTGCTTGATGGTCGGGATCGGAAACTCATGATCCTTGTCCCAGCGCGCGGCATGGGGTTTGAGCGCCTCATCGGCAAAGGCGGCGGCCGCCTCCACATACGCCTGTTGATCATCTGTCAGGGTAAAATCCATCTTGTCGTTCGCTCCCTTGTTGCCCCGCGCTTACTTTCCTGAGTTAGTGCTTTATGACGCGGCGCCCACACGCTGCGTCAGTCGGCTCTGCCACTATGGCGCTGTTGTCGTGGTAGCTGATGACGCTCTCACTACCACCTCTCTATCGACACACAACAGATTAACAATTGATTTACGTTTACGCTAACGTAAACTTATGGCAGAAGTGAAGTACAAAAATGGACCGACCACTGCCAGCCTTGAAGCCGAGTCAGCCGGTCGAACCAACCTTCCTACCCGATTGTCATATCCGCAAGGAGAGCATGGATGCAGATGGATGAGACCCTGAATGCCCTGACCGAACAGGTTGCGGCCTTCTGCCAGAAAGTGATCGCCCCGCGCGCCAGCGAGATCGATCAGAGCAACGCCTTTCCCCGTGATCTCTGGCCCCGGATGGGTGAACTGGGGCTGCACGGCATCACGGTGGCGGAGGAGTATGACGGGGTGAATCTCGGCTATCTGGCCCACGTGCTGGTGATGGAACAGGTAAGCCGCGCCAGCGCCTCGGTCGGCCTCTCCTACGGCGCCCACTCCAATCTCTGCATCAATCAGATCCACCGCCACGGCACGGCGGAACAGAAAGCGCGCTACCTGCCACCGCTGGTGAGTGGCGAGCATGTGGGGGCACTGGCCATGAGCGAGCCGGGCGCAGGCTCCGATGTGGTTAGCATGCGCCTCACCGCGGAGCGCGAGGGCGATCACTTCGTGCTGAACGGCAACAAGATGTGGATCACCAACGGTCCCGATGCCGACACCTTCGTCATCTATGCCAAGACAGATGCCAGTGCCGGCCCCAAAGGAATTTCTGCTTTTATCGTTGAAGCCGGCACTCCCGGTTTTTCTACCGCCCAGAAGCTCGACAAGCTGGGGATGCGCGGCTCCAGCACCTGCGAACTGGTGTTCGACAACTGCCGGGTGCCGCAGGAGAACCTGCTGGGCACCCTGCACGGCGGGGTCAAGGTGCTGATGAGCGGGCTCGATTACGAGCGGGTGGTGCTGGCTGCGGGCCCCCTTGGCATCATGCAGGCCTGCATGGACGTGGTGCTGCCCTATGTGCGTGAGCGCAAGCAGTTCGGTCAAGCCATCGGCGAGTTCCAGCTGGTGCAGGGCAAGCTCGCCGACATGTATACCCGCCTCGCCAGCAGCCGGGCGCTGGTCTACTCGGTGGCGAGCGCCTGCGATCAGGGTCACACCAGCCGTAAAGATTGCGCCGCAGCCATCCTGTTTGCCGCCGAAAACGCCACCCAGATGGCCCTCGACGCTATCCAGCTGCTCGGCGGCAACGGTTACATCAACGAATACCCCACCGGCCGCCTACTGCGGGACGCCAAACTTTACGAGATCGGCGCCGGCACCTCGGAGATCCGCCGCTGGCTCATCGGCCGCGAGCTGATGGGGGATAACGCATGAGCAGGCTCCACTCCCGTCTCGACACGGCGAGCCCGGAATATATGGCCAATCGGGCCGCTATGCAGGAGCTGGTCGACGATCTCCATGCCCGCATTGCCGAGATCGCCCAAGGAGGCGGCGCGGCCAACAACGCCCGCCATCAGGCCCGTGGCAAGCTGCTGCCCCGCGAGCGCATCAATCAGCTGCTGGACCCGGGCTCCCCGTTTCTCGAACTGTCGGCGCTGGCTGGCTGGCAGGTCTATGACGAGCCGGTGCCCGCCGCCGGCATCATCACCGGCATCGGCCGGGTCTCGGGCAGGCTCTGCATGCTGGTGGTGAACGACGCCACCGTGAAGGGTGGTACCTACTACCCGCTCACGGTGAAAAAACACCTGCGCGCCCAGACCATCGCCGAGCGGCTGAGTCTCCCCTGCCTCTATCTGGTGGATTCCGGAGGCGCCTTCTTGCCGATGCAGGACGAGGTGTTCCCCGACCGGGATCACTTTGGCCGCATCTTCTACAACCAGGCCCGCATGTCGGCCCAAAACATCCCTCAACTGGCAGTGGTGATGGGGCTCTGCACCGCCGGGGGCGCCTACGTGCCCGCCATGGCGGACGAGTCGATCATGGTCAGGGAGCAGGCCACCATCTTTCTGGCGGGTCCGCCGCTGGTCAAGGCTGCCACCGGCGAGGAGATCAGCGCCGAGGCCCTGGGCGGCGCCGAAGTGCACTGCGCCCACTCCGGCGTTGCTGATCATATGGCCCGTGACGATGCCCATGCGTTGGCCATCGCCCGCACGCTGGTTACTCATCTGGGTAACGAGCCGATAGAGAGCAGCCCCGGCTACGAGACCCCCTGCTACCCGATCGAGGAGCTCTACGGTCTGGTGGGCACCACTCTCAAACGCCCTTACGACGCCCGCGAGCTGATTGCACGACTGGTGGATAGCTCTGACTTTGACGAATTCAAGGCGCTGTTCGGCACCACTCTGGTGACCGGCTTTGCCCGTATTTGCGGCATGGAAGTGGGCATCCTCGCCAACAACGGCGTGCTGCACAGCGACAGTGCCCAGAAGGGGGCCCACTTTATCCAACTCTGTAACCGGCGTGCCATCCCGCTGCTCTTTTTGCAGAACATCACCGGTTTTATGGTGGGGAGTAGCGCAGAAAAAGAGGGGATCGCCAAGCACGGCGCCAAGCTGGTCACCGCAGTGGCCTGCAGCCGGGTGCCAAAGATCACCCTGATCGTCGGCGGCAGCTTTGGTGCCGGCAACTACGGCATGTGTGGCCGCGCCTATGAACCCGATTTTCTCTTTAGCTGGCCCAACAGCCGTATCTCTGTCATGGGTGGCGAACAAGCTGCCGGAGTGCTGGTGCAGGTGCGTCGGGACAAACTGGCTGCTGAGGGCAAAGATTTGAGCGAGCAGGAGGCAGCCGCCATCCGTGCCCCGGTGATCGAGCAGTATGAGCAGCAGGGTCACCCCTACTACGCCAGCGCCCGCCTCTGGGATGACGGCGTTATCGACCCGGCCCAGAGCCGCACCGTGCTGGCGCTGGCGCTCGCCGCCTGTCAGGGTGCCCGCATTGAAACCGAGCAGTACGGCATCTTCCGGATGTAAGGAGCAAAACGATGTCAGATCCACTTACTTCCTCAGCACTTGGCTCTTCAACACAGGGCCCGTTTCGGCTGGAGCGGCACGGCCCGCTGGCCGAGCTGGTGCTGTCGCGTCCGGCCCGCCACAACGCCTTTGATGCCGACCTGATGCTGGGGCTGCTCGACTGCCTCGATGATCTGGCCCATCTCCATGGTCATGATCTCGCCGAACGCCCTCACGCCCTGCTGCTACGGGCAGAGGGCAAACACTTTTGCGCGGGTGCCGATCTCAACTGGATGCGTAATCTGGCCCACGCCGATTTCGAGCACAATCGCGAAGATGCCCGGGTACTGGCGCGGCTGATGCAGACCCTCGATGAGCTTCCCTTCCCTACGGTGGCGCTGGTGCAAGGGGCCGCCTATGGCGGGGCACTGGGCCTCATCTGCGCCTGCGATCTGGTGCTGGCCAGCGATGATGCCCGCTTCTGCCTCTCTGAGGTGAGCCTGGGTCTGGTGCCTGCGGTGATCAGCCCTTACGTGGTACGTGCCATGGGAATGCGTCAGGCGCGCCGCTACATGCTCACTGCCGAGCCGTTCGATGCCATCACCGCCTGTCGGCTCAATGTGGCACACCAACTCTGCCAACCGGATCAACTTCTGGCGGAGGGGCGGGCACAGGCCCTTCGTCTGTGCCGCAACGGGCCGGAAGCGATGAAAGAGACCAAACGACTGCTGGCGGCCATAGAGGCCCATCCTTCCCGCCTGCACGAAGAGAAAACCGTCGAGACCATCGCCCGGGTTCGGGTGGGGCTCGAAGCCCAGGAGGGGATGCAGGCCTTCTTCGACAAACGTCCTCCCGCCTGGCGTCCCCGTTTCAAGGATGAGACATGACCCATCACTCTCAGATTAAACGCCTGCTGATCGCCAATCGCGGCGAAATCGCCGTGCGTATCATCAAGACGGCGAAACACCTCGGCATTCACACCATCGCCCTCTACTCCGATGCCGACGCCCATGCCATGCACACCCGTCTGGCCGATGAGGCCTGGCATCTGGGGCCCGCACCAGCCAGAGAGAGCTATCTCGACACCGGCAAGGTGCTGAAGATTGCCAAAGAGGCACGCGCCGATGCCATCCATCCCGGTTACGGCTTTCTGTCGGAAAACAGCGATTTTGCCACCGCCTGCGAGCAGCGTGGCCTGCGTTTTGTCGGCCCAAGCGGCGCCGCCATTCTCGCCATGGGCGACAAATCGGGGGCCAAGGCGCTGATGCAGGCAGCCGGCGTACCTGTGCTGCCCGGCTATCACGGCACGGATCAACGGCCGGACTTTTTGCGCGATCAGGCGAGCCAGATTGGCTTCCCGCTACTTATCAAGGCGGCCAGTGGCGGCGGTGGCAAGGGGATGCGTAGGGTCGATCAGCTGGCCGACTTTGACGAGTCGCTGGCAGCCGTCAAACGGGAAGCCAAGGCCGCCTTTGGTGACGATCTGGTGCTGCTGGAGCGCTATCTGCCCCAGGCTCGCCACGTGGAGGTGCAGGTCTTTGCCGATAGCCTCGGCAACGCCATCTATCTGGGGGACAGGGACTGCTCGTTGCAGCGACGCCATCAGAAGGTGATCGAAGAGGCGCCCGCCCCCGACATCCCTCCGGCTCTGCGCCGCGCCATGGGGGAGGCAGCCGTGGCCGCAGCCAAGGCCATCCACTATCAGGGGGCGGGCACCATCGAGTTTCTGCTCTGCAAGGATGAGTTCTTCTTTATGGAGATGAACACCCGGCTGCAGGTAGAGCATCCGGTCACCGAAGCGGTGACCGGGCAGGATCTGGTGGCCTGGCAGCTGGCAGTGGCCGAGGGCAAGCCGCTGCCACTGACTCAGGATGAGGTGGTGCTGCGCGGCCATGCGGTGGAAGCGCGCCTCTACGCCGAGGATGTGGCGGCCGGTTTTCTGCCCGCCAGCGGGCCTATCCACTGGCTCCACTGGCCCGTTGGCGTGCGCATCGACACCGGCGTTACAGCTGGCGATGAGGTGAGCCCCTATTACGATCCCATGATCGCCAAGCTGATCTCCCACGGCCAGAGTCGCGCCGAGGCGTTCGCCAAACTGGCCGATGCGCTGGCGGCGCTGGATCTCGGGCCGCTGATGCACAACGGCGCGCTCTTGCTGCGCCTGTGTGAAGAGCCTGACGTCCTGGCCATGGGCCACCATACCCAATGGCCCATCCCCACCACAGCACAGCCCATTCCTGAGCTCGCCTGGCCGCTGGCCACCCTCTGGCTGGCGAGCCGCCCTGCGGGCACCTCCCCCTGGCAGCAAGCCTGCGGATTTCGGCTGGGGCCGGATCGCTGCTGGACAGCGGCGGTGCGCATCGGTGATGAGCACCGGGTATTGACCCTTCACGATCATGGCGGCCAGTTTGAGTGGCAAGGGGAGACTCATTGCTACCAGAGAGGTGACGATAATATCCGGCTGCAGCAGGGTGGCTGCTGGCAACAGATCCCCATTCAGACGGTCGAAGGCTCGGAGGCAACCTTCATCATGACCCTGGGGGGCCAGCGCATCCGCTTCGCGGCCAATGATCGGCAGCACAGCCACCACCATGAGCAGGCAAACGAGAAGGCGCAGGGCGCCATCGCCCCCATGCACGGCATAGTGGTAGCCGTGCTGATCGAGCAGGGGCAAACAGTCAGCAAGGGGCAACCCCTGCTGGTGCTGGAGGCGATGAAGATGGAACACCAGTTGCGCGCAGAGCGGGACGGGGTAATTGAAGCCCTGCAGTGCAAACAAGGCGAGCAGGTAAGCCAGGGAACCGTGCTGGTGCGCTTTGCCGAAGAGACTGCTTCACAGGAGGAACACCCATGAACCGATCACAGGACGTCCGTGACGACAGGGTCAGTTTGGTGGAGATGGGGCCGCGAGATGGCCTGCAAAATGAAGCTGCGCCCCTCTCCCTGGTACAGCGGCTGGAGCTGATCCAGCGCCTTACCGATAGCGGTCTGCTGCGCATCGAGGTTGGCGCCTTTGTATCGCCCAAAAAAGTGCCGCAGATGGCTGACTCCGCAGCGCTGTTCGAGGCACTGCCGCGCAAGGGCTCAACCCGTTACGGCGCTCTGGTGCCCAATCTGCAAGGCCTGCAGGCAGCCATTGCCGCCCGCGCCGATGAGATTGGCCTCTTCACCGCCTGCTCCGACGGTTTTACCCGCGCCAATATCGGCATCAGCGTGGAGGAGTCGCTGGTGCGCTTCGCCCCGCTGGTGCAGGAGGCGCGCCGCCTCGGCATCAAGGTGCGCGGCTACCTCTCCACCGTCATCGCCTGCCCGTTCGATGGCCCGACCCGCCCGAAACGGGTCGCTGCCATGGCCGAGCAACTGCTGGATCTCGGTTGCCACGAAATTTCGCTGGGGGACACCATCGGCGTCGGCACTCCGGGCACGGTGGCGCCCATGCTGGATGCGGTGCTGCACGAGATCCCGGCGGGTCGACTCGCGGTCCATTTTCACGACACCTACGGCCAGGGGTTGGCCAATCTGCTACCCGCGCTGGAGCGCGGCATTCGCACCATCGACTGCTCGGTGGCGGGGCTTGGCGGCTGCCCCTATGCGCCGGGCGCCTCCGGCAATGTGGCGTCAGAAGAGGTGGTCTACCTGCTGCACGGCCTTGGCATGACAACCGGGGTGGATCTCGACAAACTGGCGGCCACCGGCCAGTGGGTGAGCGAGCAGCTCGGCCGCGCCAACGGCTCGCGGGTCGGTCAGGCCTTGCACGCCAATGCCGAACGGCTGCGTGCCCGCCTCTGCCAGCCACACGCCCAGCAACAGGAGTCATGATCATGTCCCGTTCCCTGCCCGGCAAGGAGATCACCTACAGCATTTCGGAGCTGGCCCACGAGTTCGATGTCACGCCGCGCACCATCCGCTACTACGAGGATGAGGGGCTGCTCACCCCGCTACGGGAGGGGCAAACCCGCATCTACAGCCATCGAGACAAGATCCGGCTCAAATTGACCCTTCGCGGCAAACGGCTGGGGTTTAGCCTGGCCGAGATCCGCGAGCTGTTCGATATGTACGACACCGACAAATCGAGCAAAAACCAGCTTCACTCCATGATCCAGCTGATCGAGGCAAAACGCGGCGTGCTGCGCCAGCAGCTGGAGGATATCCAGATGGTGATGGCCGAGCTGGAAGCCGCCGAACAGCGCTGTGTTAATTCCCTTAACAGCTTGAAAACTGGCGCAGATTAACCGAATCTGGGAGCAAGCTATTGCCCTGGGGATCCCATGAGATATTGGTGCTGGTTTTTGCTCTTGTTCAGCCTCTCTGGCTGGAGCCATCCCCTCATCAAGGTTGGCGGATACCCCTATGCCCCCTTTGTGGTCAAACTCTCCGATTCCCGCTATGAAGGGCTGACGCTGGACCTCATCGCCAAGCTAAACGAGATCCAGCAAGAGGTAAGATTCGTGTTTGTTCCCACCTCGGCCGCCAACCGTTACAAGGCGCTCGATCTGGGCCGTTTCTCGCTGATGCTGTTTGAAGACACCAAATGGGGCTGGGACACCGATAAATTCAAGATGACAGCCCCCTTCCTCGGTGGTGGCGAGGTCTATGTGGCCCTGAACAAAACGGGCCGGGATCAGCGCTTTTTCGATGACCCCTCTCGGCATCATCTCATCGGGGTGACCGGCTACCACTACGGCATCGGCCAGTTCAATGCTGATCCCCTCTACCTGCAGCGCAAGCTCAATATCACCCTGGTCAAAGACAACATCAGCGCCCTGCAAGCGCTACTCAAAGGGCGTGGTGAGGTAGCCATTCTCAACGTTTCCTACCTTAACCAATATCTGCTTTCCCACCCCGACACCGCCGACCAGCTGCTGATCTCGCAAAAATGGGATCAACAGTATCAACACCGAGCCATCCTTCACCCTGAGGCTCCCATTACCCCTGCCCAGCTGGAACAGTGGCTGGCAGCGCTGCAAAAAAAGGGTGAACTGGATCGCCTTTGGACAAAGTACGGCGTACAACAGCACGCAACCCCATGATTACTATCCAGCTTTTCTGTACCATGGCGGGAACCAAATGGGAGTGCACCAAATGAACACCACCGAGCCCGCGTCCCCCAAGCTCCGCTTGCTGCGCTACCTTGCCTACGCTTTCCTGCTGTTTCTTATCCTGATCACTCTGCTGCTGTGGCAAACCCCCCGTCTGGTCCAGCGCTATCTGCCCGGCTGGCTGGCCGAGCACTATGGCCTGCAACTGACGCTGGGGGAGATTGACGTAGGGCTGCGCAACCCTTCTCTCACTCTCGGCGCGACTGCCTTGCTCGATGCCAAGCAGCAGCCCATCATCGGTTTTGAGCAGCTCTTTATCACCCCCGACCTGCAAGCCAGCTGGCAGCAGAAAGGGGTCGTGCTTTCCGCCGTCACCCTGACCAAACCCGTGGTGCTGTTGCAACGGCTGGCAGACAAAAAGGGGGATGTTCGGCTCAATCTGACCGATGCGCTAGCCACCCTGCTCGCCCCTGCCCCCTCCTCCGAGCCCGAAACAGCCAGCGCCCCGCTGCTGGTCGATATTGCAAGTGTCAATGTCACTGACGGGCATGTGCGCTATCAGGATCAGCGCAAGGAGAGCGAACCCGGCTGGTTGCCGCCCCTCAGTCTGGAAAAAGTGACCCTCAAGCTCGATAACCTGCGCACCGAGGCAAATCACCCGACCGCCTATCAGCTGAGCGCCGCCATCAACGGCAAAAGCAGCCTCGCCGCTCACGGCAAACTCGATGTGATGAGCGGCATGGGTCAGGGTAAGGTGAGCCTCAAGCAGGTCGAGCTGAAACCCTTCGCCCCGCTCTGGGCACCCTATCTCAAGCTGGATCTGGCCAAAGGCCACGCCAATGCAGAGGTGGAGTACCAGCTTAAAGAGGGCAAGCAAGGGGTACTGTGGCAATTGTCCAAAGGCAAGCTGACCCTGGACAACTGGCAGCTTAAAAAACACAAGGGCGACGAATTTGCCCGCTTCGGCCAGTTGGCCCTGAGCGAATTGGCTGTCGATGGCCAGAAACAGTCGCTCCAGATCGGCAAAATGACCCTGCAACAGCCCCTGCTCAAGGCCACCCTCAACCCACAGCAGGAGCTGGATCTGGCTGACTTGCTGATTGAACAGGCCCCCGCCAAGCCCGTCAAAGGGGCCCACACCGCAAACGAGGTGGCCAACAATGCGGCGCCCAAGTCGGCACAACAAGCAAAAACAGCCGGTAACAGCAAGAAACATGCGCCAGACAAACCCTGGCAGTGGCAGATCAAGCAGATCCTTATCGACAAGGGTGATCTCACCCTCACCGAATCGAGTAGCGGCAAACCGCAGGCACGCCAGCTCTCCGGCCTCAAGCTGGCGCTGGGACCACTGGGCAGCAAGGGGGAGCAACCGAGCAAACTGACTCTGGCCACCCAGTTCAACCAGAGCAGCCCCCTCGCCTTTGATGGCCAACTGACCCTGACTCCTTTCACCTTAAGCGGCGACATCAACCAGCAGGGGCTGCCCCTGACGCTGGCACAACCCTATCTGGCCGATCTGGTACGCATCAAGGTGCAAAGCGGGCTGCTGAGCAGCAAGAGCAGACTTGATCTCGCCACCACCGCCCAGGGAGATCTGAGCAAGCTGACCCTGCAAGGGGGGCTCGATATCAACGGGCTCAAAGTAGTCGATCGGGCAGACAATCAGCGGCTGCTGGAGTTCAACACCCTGGCTCTCACCGGTCTGACGTATGACGGCATCAGCCAGCAGATGCGGATCAAGGACATTGCTCTGAACAAGCCCTTTGCCCGCATCGAGATCAACGAGGATGGCACCACCAACCTGCAACAGCTGCTGTTGCCGCAACCGGCGGCAACCAAAGGTACTCACGCGACGGCAGGCAGCAAGGCTCCCGACTTTCGTTTCACCATCGATCAGCTGCGCACCGAGCAGGGCAACCTGCGCTTTGCTGATCGCAGTCTGAGTCAGGATTTTGTGGCCGATATCGCCTCGCTGGGTGGCCAAAGTCGCCATATCAGCAATATTCCGGGGCAACGCTCCGATCTCGCCTTCAACGGCAAGGTGGATCGCTATGCGCCAGTGACCATTCGCGGCGGTACCAACCTGCTGGTCGCCAACCCGATCCTCGACATCGCGGTCGCTTTCCACAATCTGGAGCTCACCACCTTTACCCCCTATTCGGGCACCTATGCCGGTTATGCCATCGACAAGGGGCAGCTCTCCATGAAACTACACTACAAGCTGGAGGGCAACCGGCTGGAGGGGGATAACGACATCACCATCAAGAAGCTGCAACTGGGCGAGAAGATCAAGAGCGATCAGGCCAAGGATCTGCCGCTGGGGCTGGCCATCGCCCTGCTAAGCGATGCCAACGGGGTGATACAGATGAACCTCAAGGTGAAGGGCGATCTCGATCAACCGGATTTCAGCATCGGCAATATCTTCTGGGATGTGCTGGGCAACACCCTGAGCAAGGCGATCACCTCCCCCTTCTCCCTGCTCGCCTCGCTGGCCGATGGCACCGAAGATCTCGACGAACTTCCCTTCCTGCCGGGGGATCCCGATCTCACCCCCACCCAGCAGGAGAAACTGGTCAAGCTGGCGCAGGCCCTCAAGGATAGACCCAAGCTCAGCATGAACATTCGCGGCAAGGTCAACTTCAACGAGGAGCGCCCCATCCTGCAACGGCAAAAACTGGAGCGGGTACTGGCCAAGCTCACCGGCAATCAGGCGGATCTTGACCTGCTGGAACAGGACCCCGCCCTGCAAGAGGCGCTGGCCCAGGCCTATGAAGAGCGCTTTGGCGAAGATCTGGAAGATCTGGCCGATCGCCTCCATCTGGATGAAGAGAGCGCGGCACTGCGGGCCCAGGCGGTGATCCTGCTGCGGGATCAGCAGCTCATCACCGCCAAATCCCTGCGCAATCTCGCCATGCGCCGGGCGCAAAATACCAAGGAGTTTCTGGTCGACAGCCAGGGGATCGCCCCGGAGCGGCTGTTCGTGCTCGACAGCCAGGTCAAGGAAGAAGACAAGGAAGCCAAAGTGATCCTGACACTGGATCAGTGACGCCGCCGCACTGCGCAAATGCGTAATAAAAATACAACCCCTCAACTATTTTGACACCTTTTGCTCACCAAATAGCCTGTCTTGGTGAGCATTTGGCCGCTAATGCAAATAATCACGTAGTTTTTTTACGATTTATCCCCCTTGCCCCCTTGCGGGCGCGCCACAGCCTGCCTAAAATCGCGCGTCTTTTGTTAACCCCCACCTCTATTTTTGGAGAACGCCACGTGAGCGAAAAATTGGCCAACCCTGCCCCTCTGGGTCTGATGGGTTTCGGTATGACCACCATCCTGCTGAACATCCATAACGCAGGTTTCTTCCCCATCAGCGCCATGATCCTGGCCATGGGCCTGTGCTACGGCGGCATCGCCCAGATCATTGCTGGCATCATGGAGTACAAGCGTGGCAACACCTTCGGTGTGACCGCGTTCACCTCCTACGGCCTGTTCTGGCTGAGCCTGGTGTTCCTGCTGATCATGCCGACCATGGGTCTGGCCGAAGCCACTCCGCACGCCTACATGGGTTGGTATCTGCTGATGTGGGGCATGTTCACCCTGTTCATGCTGGTTGGCACCATCAACTACCCGCGCGCCAAGCAGTTCGTGTTCGCCTCCCTGACCGTGCTGTTCTTCCTGCTGGCCGCCCGTGACTTCACAGGCAGCACCCTGATCGGCACCATCGCCGGTTTCGAAGGCATCATCTGTGGCGCCAGCGCCATCTACCTGGCCATGGCCACCGTGATCAACGAGCAGTTCGGCCGCACCGTAATGCCGATCGGCGATCACAAGAAAGCCGCCGCCGTACAGCTGAAAGCCGCTGCCTGATAGGCAAGCCATTCAGATTGTGAAAAAGGCACCCTCGGGTGCCTTTTTACTATTTCGAATAAACGTTCAACAGATCGGTTATCAGCCAAGTGACCCGGCATCCACCTCCCCCGCCAGCAAACGGGTCGCGGGAAAACGCAGTGCGGGATCCTGGCTAAAGAACTGGCTCAGTTGCCGGTATACCGCGGGATAAACCTGCTGCAGCCGCAGCGGATCGGTAAAGAAGATCTCGCAGCTGACGGCAAAAAATTCGGCAGGATGTTCGGCCGCATAGGGATCGATGGCGGTCACTTCGTCCCGGTCGAGCTGCTGGCACAACTCGTCGAAAGCGCTCTGAAAGGCCTGTTGCCACTGCTGGCTGCTCATCGGCCCCGGCAACGGCGGCGTACCGTCCGCCTCACCGCCCAGCATATCGAGCTTGTGGGCCAGCTCGTGGATCACCAGATTAAAGCCGTCCCAGTCACCATCTTGCTGCAGTTCGCTCCAGGCCAGCACCAGCGGCCCTTGCGGCCAGGATTCGCCAGCGTTCTCCTCTTCAAACTCGCTCACCAGCCCGAACTCATCCTGTACTTCCTGGCGCCGGGTCACGGGCTCGGGAATGATGATGATTTCGTGAAAGCCGCGATACCAGTCAGCCCCAAGATGCAAGATGGGCAGCGCCGCCTGCAGCGCCAGCACCGCCTGTTGGCGTGGGCTGAGCTCTACCCCGATCAGGGTCAGGGTCTTGCGCTTGAGTAGCTGTTGCCCCAAGCCGATAAGCGTCGTCTGCTCGGTGTCGCTGAGCCCTTGCAAGATGGGCACAGCCGCCAGAGCCTGACGCCACAGCGCCAACTCATCCTCACTCATGGACGTTTGCGGGCGACCACCCAGCCATTTGAACCATCCCAGCACGCCTACTCCTTCTTTTGATGCAAAAAACAGGTTACAGCTGTTTGACGAACCGTTTCGGCCGCTCCTGATAATCCTGCGCCAGATAGAAACGGTGGGCCGCCTCGCGCTTGAGACTGCTGGAGAGTTCCAGCTGGGCGCAACCAGCGGCCCGCGCCATTGCTTCAGCTCCCTTGAGCAAGGCTGCGCCCACTCCCGCCCCTCTTGCCCCTTCATCGACAACCAGCGCCGAGATCAGGCCCCAAGCTGGTGCAACATGCAGCGGTGCCAGCTTGTGCCACACCAGCACGCCGACCACCTTGTTGCCCTGGGAGGCGAGCAGCACAACGCTCGCGGGATCCGGCGCCAACAGGCGCGTCGTCACGTCAGCGCCTTCGGCAGGATACCCCAATTGAGTGAACAGGTGGGCGATGGCGCTCCCGTCGTCGGCCTCGGGGGGACGGATCGTCAACGTCTCAGGGTCATTTTTCATTGTTGGCCTCATGTTTGCTTTCCATTGTGTTACGCCCGTCACATTGTCTGGCGCAGATCAACAAGGAGGATCTCATCTTTACTCATAGAAAACGCTGCCTGCCATTATCCCCCCGCCCTTGTCAATTCACAAATTTGCAACAAGGCAACATTTTTCGCTGGGAAGCACCGATACAACTCGATATGTTACAAGCCATGCATGGCGCGTGTTTGCGCTCTGCTTAACCCCTCAACCTCGCGCTCATTTGTTAACTGGATTGTTAACAGACAGGGCCGAAAACAGTGACAGAGAGCGAGGCCAAGATCTCGCCAAGACAGCGCCACAAACACAACAAAGGAGTTGTTGTACATGAATGAAATCGTCAATGCCATCAATGGTGTAATCTGGAGCCCTGCGCTCATCTACCTGTGTCTGGGGGTCGGTCTTTACTTCTCCCTGCGCACCCGTTTTTTGCAACTGCGTCATATGAAAGAGATGGTGCGTCTGATGTTTGATGGCAAGAGCACCGATGCCGGTGTCTCCTCCTTCCAGGCGCTGGCCATGACCCTGGCAGGTCGCGTGGGTACCGGTAACATCGCAGGTGTGGCCACCGCCATCACCTTCGGTGGCCCGGGCGCCCTGTTCTGGATGTGGATGGTCGCCTTCCTCGGCGCCAGCTCTGCTTTCGTGGAGTCCACCCTGGGTCAGGTTTACAAAGAGAAGATCAACGGTGAATACCGCGGCGGCCCGGCCTTCTATATCGAGAAAGGACTTGGCATGAAGTGGTACGCCTGGACCTTCGCCATCGCGACCGTCTTCGCCTGCGGCGTACTGCTGCCGGGCGTGCAGGCCAACTCCATCGGCTCCAGCCTGCAGACCGCCTTTAATATCGATCCGAACGTCACCGCCGCCGGTCTGGCGCTGCTGCTCGGCTTTATTATCTTCGGCGGCGTCAAGCGTATCGCCAGCTTCGCCAGTACCGTGGTGCCCTTTATGGCGCTGGGCTACATCATCGTGGCTTGCGTCATCATCGCCCTCAATATCGGCCAGCTGCCGGGCGTGATCCTGCTGATCTGGAAAAGCGCCTTCGGTCTGGATGCCGGTTTCGGTGCCATTTTGGGTCTGGCCATCATGTGGGGGGTAAAGCGCGGGGTCTACTCCAACGAAGCGGGCCAGGGTACCGGGCCGCACGCCTCCTCTGCTGCGGCAGTGAGCCACCCGGCCAAGCAGGGTCTGGTGCAGGCGTTCTCCGTCTATATCGATACCCTGTTCGTCTGCTCCGCCACCGGCTTTATGCTGCTGATCACCGGCCTCTATAACGTACAAGGGCCTGACGGCGCCGCCATCTACACGGGTATTGCCGGTATCGCAGCAGGTCCGGGCTATGTGCAGACCGCCATGGAGAGCATGATGCCGGGCTTTGGCAGCATTTTCGTGGCCATCGCGCTGTTCTTCTTCGCGTTCACCACCATCGTTGCCTACTACTACATCGCCGAAACCAACATCGCCTACATCAACCGCAAGATTAATCGCCCTTGGCTCACCTTCTTGCTGAAGATTGCGCTGATGGCTGCCACCGTCTACGGCACCGTCAAGACGGCAGATCTGGCCTGGGGCATGGGTGATATCGGGGTCGGCCTGATGGCATGGCTCAACATCATCGCCATTCTGCTGCTGCAAAAAACCGCCTTCACCTGTCTGAAGGATTATGAAGCGCAGCAGGCACAAGGTATTGACCCCGTATTCCACCCGGAGAAGCTCGGCATCAAGAACGCCGATTACTGGGTGGGCAAACGCTCCGAAGAGAACCTGGAGCTGGAGAAATCGGGCCATCAGTTCGAGCCGGATCAGGATCGCAAGACCTCCTGAATCAAAACGACATAAGACATCAATAAAAAATGGCAGCCTCGGCTGCCATTTTTATTTCTAAAACTTCAATGAGTTACATTTAAATCAAGGAGTTAAGTGCCACATGAGGGGACACTTTGGGACGTGAAAAGACACCCAAATTGGCAAAATGTGGACACTTTTTTCTGCCCATTCTCGCGGAAGATCAAGCTGGCCTAAGATGGTTTTCCAGCGGGTTAAAGCGGACCGCGTCATTGAGATAATCCGGTGCAAAGTGGGCATAGGTCATCGCCTGATGAAATATCAAGGGGCGGCCCTCAAACGGTGGAACGCGCCCGTTTATGGATTTCGCGTTTGCGAGGCCCACCACGACGGCACCCCGCACTGGCACCTGCTGCTATTTATGCGCCCGGAAGATCGCAACCGGGTGATCGGCATCCTGCAACGTTATGCCCTGACTGATGACCACGAAGAACTGGTACGGGATATCAAGGGCTGCCCACCCTTTACCGACTTTACACCCCGCTTTGACTGGAAAGAGATAGACCGGGCCAAGGGGGATGCCGCGGGCTATATCGCCAAATACATTGTCAAGAACATCGACGGCGCCTACCTGGACGACGACGAAGAGGCCGGCACCGCGGCTGATGAAGGCGCCTTGCATGCCGTCGCATGGGCCAGTTGGTGGGGCATTCGCACCTTCCAGCAGATCGGCGGCGCTCCGGTCGGGGTATGGCGCGAGCTGCGCCGCATCAGCAACGCCAAGAAGCATGCCGATCTGGTTGGCCCGCCCAAGCCCGTGCTGCAAGACCCACGCTTTGAGGCGGCCCGCTTTGCCGCAGATAACGGCATCTTTCGCTGCTATCTGCACGCCATGGGCGGCGCACTGGCGACCCGCGCCGAACACCCCATCAAGCTGGCCCACCTCGTCGAGGAGCAGGCCAACAGCTATGGCGAAGACATCAAGCGCCTGATGGCCGTTACCTCCGCTCGCCTTGGCATCAAGACCCGCCTGCAAGGGTGGGAAATTGTGCCTGCCGGTACCCATGGAGCCAGGAAAGCCGCCGAGGCTGCAGCGAGGGGGGTTGGGGTTAAGACGGGCGACAGCCCGGCACCTTGGAGCTCTGACAATAACTGTACGCTACCGGATACTGATGCCTTCTCAGACCAAATAATGAGGGAACAATGGGGGTTGTCACCCTTCTCTATAGACCGTTTGCGGGCTGGGGCAAGCGTAAGGATAGATGGTTACACCCTCTGGCTTGAAAACGGCCAGCTGCAATCGAGCCGAGCAACCCCAAGCGAGCCCGATTGGCAGCTAGAAGGCCGGCAGCCTGACGAACAGGATCTGCTGGATGGGTACGCGGTACCGGAAGGCGACCAAGAATGGCCGATGCTGGTTGAGCTGTGCAACGAGGTCTACCAGGCACAAGGCCACCCCGGGGCGCACCGCTGGATAGAGATGCTGCAGGCCCCCTATCAGTCAGAGATGTGGAGGGTACTGGAAGGGCTGGATGCGCCGGAGTGGCTGCAGGAACAGGACGACTACAGGGAGGCGTTGGCATGAACAACAAGAAAACCTCCTGCCGCAAAAAATGGTGGTCAAGCGAATACGTCTAGACAATTGATATATGTTAGTAATATTCTGATTTTAAAGTGAGCTTTTTGTGACGATTACCGATGTGATACTGTGTTGTATAGATGTTTATATAAACGAATTAATACCACCTTCCATCTAATCACTGTTTTTCGGAGAATATATGAGCATTGAAGGCTTTCTGCTTAAGTTGTGTGATGAAGTATATCGTGGAGAAGAAAAGGCTCAGGCAGAACGAAAGCGAGAGCTTTTTGGCAATCGGTTCGTTCCAGAGTTTCTACTTATGCGAAAGGATAAAGTTAGAGTAGAAATCAGAAAAGAGAATGTGAGCCACAACGTACCACACATCCATATAACTCACTCCGATAAAATTGATGTTTCAATCAGTCTTAACGATTTTTCAGTACTAGCGGGAAATATTGATAGGAAAACCCAAAAACAGCTTCTTGCCATTCTTACCCCAAAAAAAGATGAACTTAATAAAATATGGATAGAATTGAATGAGAAGGACAACTCGGTTGGTGCGGAAAAGATGATAAGCAATCTGGGCCTATGATAGGCTAACAAATTACCACACTCGGTTAAATTACTCATTGTGCTCACTATTCACCGGTGAGTAAAGTGTTATGAACCATTAAGGAGTATTTACGTGCTCGACGCCATAAACATGGAATCCAAAGATGTAGTCATGACAATTGCAGTAGTTATAGGACCAATTCTTGCCGTACAAGCTCAAAAATTCATAGAGGCTCTTCAAGAGAAGAGAACACGCAGAATGTCTCTCTTCCAAACCCTGATGTCTACCAGAGCAGAACGCCTCAACCGTGACCATGTGAAAGCTCTAAATATGATTGACATAGAGTTTTATGGTCGAATGTTGCCTTTCATTCGAACTCGTTATCAAACATCTCATGAGCAGGCAGTAACTCACTGTTGGAAAAGCTACAATAGCCATCTAAATCAAAAAAATGAATATGAGTCGCTTGACCTTTGGGCAAAGAAATCAGACGAACTATTTACAAATATGCTTTACACAATTGCACAGTGTTTGAACTATGACTATGACAAAGTCCAGCTTCAAAGAGACTGTTATCGTCCAATTGCTCATGGGAATCTTGAAAATACACAGCTAGCCATCCTTGACGGCCTCGACCAAGTTGTAAACAAAGGCCGCCCTTTACCAATGTACGTTGTAAATCTTCATGCCTCCGAGGCACAGCAAGCACCAGAAAACCCACCATCGAGCTGAAATGAGGGTGCTATTGCGCCCCAAGTCCTTTCAATACCAACTGCCGCCCCTCTGGCGTGAGCGACCCAATCAGGCTCAATATCAGCTGGTTGGCGGTCTTGGCTGAGAGGGGCTTAAGGTATGGGTGAACGACAGGGTGGCTACCCAGCTGTGACCACACTCTGTATCGGTGCTTTGGCAAAGATGGGGCTTGAAGAACTCACTTCACCACCGGCAGCTCGCCGAGCGCGGTGGTCTAACGGGGGCTTAACTGTTCCTGCTTCATCATCCACTCCCGGGGGTCGCGGCCGCGGGCCGCGAAGTAGACCTTCCCCAGCCGCCCCTGGTTGATCTTGTCAATGACCTGCATCAGCGCCTCGCTGCGCGGATATTGCTGCTGTGCGGCGAACAGGTCGCCCTGCTGCATGTTGGCGGGGGGAAATCAGCAAGCATGCCCCCCTTTTTCTGGTAACGCAGCTCTACGCGCCAGATGCGGAGGAGCAGTTCAAGGATCAGGGCCAACAAGGCTCGAGTGTCATGGGTGGGCATAGCCAGCTTGGTCAGCTTGGTGCTCACTTGGTTGCCGTCGGCCGCTAAGCCAGCTGGAGCGGATGAACAGAGTCACAGATTCGTGTTTCTAACACACGATAAAGCGTGACTCATACTCATATGAGTTAGTATTATACGCGCGTGGCCATGTTTGTTATTTATACCACTAATGACATTGCATACTTTAAATGAGTAAATTAAGTTTAAACAACTATCAAACTGTTATTTTACTTAATAGTGTCTTTTAAGAAAGGGATAAAATGATCACGTTGACTTTATTTAATAACAAAGGTGGGGTTGGAAAAACAACTTCAACTTGGAATGTTGCAACATCCTTGGCTGAAAAGGGGAAAAAAGTACTTCTTATTGATTTTGACCCACAGTGTAATTTATCAATCGCTGTCCTCAGTGAGCCAGTATTCACGAACATTTTAACAAAATCTTCTCAAGCCCCATTAGGCTCTACAATACGTGCATATGTTCAGCCTTTCATCCAGCAGAATATGCTGCCTATTGTCAACTGTTTCCTTCCAAAAATCCAACCAACGAATGGCATTATTCATATAGTGCCAGGTGATTTCTGGTTAAATACAATGTCTGACTTTCTAAACGTTGGTAATGATGTTGTTTCAGGTGCTGGCTTATATCGCTTCCTACTTCCATCACTAATTACAAATGCTGCAATACAAAGATATCAAACGAATTATGACTATGTAATAATTGATGTTCCACCATCATTTAATACACTTGTAAGGTCTGCGCTGTATTGCTCTGATTATTTTTTAGTGCCGTGCACAGCTGATGTTTTTTCTGCTTACTGTATTGGTCTCATTGGGGAAATGCTGCCAAGGTTCGTTCAGGATTGGGAAAGTGGAAAATATAGACACCTACAAGGAAATCCACAGGACACATTTATTTCAACAAAAGGAAAACCAAAATTTGCAGGCTGGTTATTTAATGGTTTTGATACTAGAAAAAGACCAGGAACATCAACACCTACTGCCGTAGGCGCGGATCTAGCTCACTTAAGAATGATTGAAGATGCTGTGGACACGAGTCTCACCCCACTTTTGAGAAGCCAGATCCCTGGATATCAAGCAGTACCTAGTTTTGTATCAAGAACTGCTTGCGCTCAAATTGAAGACTTGAACGTTATGGCGCCTGATAGTATTTATCAAAGCGTGCCTCTGAAAAATTTAAGTAATTTTCACCCCACAAGAGCTCTTCAAGTTAGTGGAAGATGGGCTCCTAATCAGTTGGCGCTTATGTCAAAAATGGACCAAGAATTTGACCGTTTAGCCGATTATATAATTAATAATTGTGTCTAGCTTTCCTGAAGACACTGCATAAAAACTTTAACATCTAAGTTTAATAATAAGGGAGCTATAGTGCCCCCAGTCCTTTCAATACCAGCTGCTGCCCCTCTGGCGTCAGTGAGCCCATCAGGCTCAGCACCAGCTGGTTGGTGGTCTTGGCTGAGGGGCTTAGGGTGTGGGCGAACGACAGGGTGGCCACCCAGCTGTGGCCGCACTCTGCGTCAGTGCACTGGCAGTAGAGATCCGAGACATCATCGCTCAGTCGGTTGGTCTTGGTAATGCGGCCCCGCTGGCCACACACTTTGCAATAAACCCGCATTACGCCCCCTTTTCTATGCAAATCAACAGCCTATCTTGCCACAGCGAACACTGTTTGTTTATACAGTTGAACCAATATTCTCCCGAAAATCGGCCCGCAGGGAGCGAGGGAGTCCCGCGCTGTTGATGGCATCCTGGATAAGCTCGCACAGCGGCAATACCTCGTTGCGGGCATAGGTCGCATCGTACTTCTCGGGATCCCCGAGCCCTCCTCGGAATGATGCCGGCCAGCGCCGCTGGAGAGCGGTGGCTGGTCAATACGTCCTGAGCGGTGATCCCCTTGATAGCCGCAAACTCGTCCTTGGTGGCGATATCCCCCACCGGAATCAACTTGATGCCATCAGGCTTGCCGTCCGGGATGTTGACGAACATGGAGCGGAAGTTCCCCCCCCCCCTTTGCTGCTCGCAATCATCTCCTTCATCTCCTCCTCGGTGTCGTCGTCCATGTTCGGGTCGGTTGCGTAGAAGATGAACCCCATGTGGGCGCCGTTAAGAAAGTATGTGCGCCGAAACAGGGTGGCATCCTGATTGAGCAGCGCCGACTGCAGGCCACCCAAGTAGTCGGGCATACCGTAGATCGCTCGTGCAGCTCGCAGTCAGAGCGGATTGCGGCGCGGCCCGAAGGGCAGCCGCCAGCGAAACAGGCTGTTAAGGGTGGCCCGCCACTGATTGGGTCGCCCCAGGATCTGCTTTTGCAGGCGGGTCTCCTCTTTGAGCATCGCCTCGTCACTGCGGGCCCAGGCCTGGCTGTAGAGCTGCTTGATCCCCGCCAGTGCATCCGGCGACTTGGTGATCAGGGTGCGGGCAAACTCCCGCGCCTCCACCAGCGGATCGGCGCAGACCCGGCTCACCATCCCGAGGGATTTCGCCTCGACGGCATCCAGCTCGCGCCCGCTCATGGCCAGCTCCATGGCGGTATCCACCCCCATCAGGTTGCGCATGGTGACGCAGCCACTCATATCGGGGATGATGCCCCACTTGATCTCCATCACCGAGAAGCGGCAATCGGGGGTGCTGAAGCGAAAATCGGCGCCGAGCGCGATCTGCAAGCCACCGCCAAAACAGACTCCCTGGGTCACCGCAATCACCGGCACCGGCAGCTGGTGCCAGCCATAGGCAACCCGCTGGGCCAGATTGGTCGCCTCGTCCGCTTCGCGCTTGAGAATATCGAGCGCCGCCACCGGCTGTCTCAGCATGGATTTCACATCCAGCCCGGCGCAGAAGGCCCGCCCCTCGCCGTGCAGGATCACCGCCCGCAGCCCCTTGTGCCGGGCGAGCTGCGTCAGCGTCTCGTCGATGGCACTGAACATGGCGCGGTCCAGCGCATTGAGTTTATCCCCCCGCGTCAGCATCACTTCGGCAATCCCGTCGTGGATCTCGCACTTGACCCTTGGTTTTTCCATCTCCCTTGTCCTCTCCTTGATCCTTGAAACTGACTCACTGGTCATACCACTACGTTATCAGAGTGTGAACAAGCGGTACAGCTGAGACTAAAGTCGGCTGGTCGCCTCCCCCTCCCTTTGTCACACTGGGAGCTGCATGAGTGCCGCAAGCCAGCAGAGGACGCTGTCATGTCAACCCTGTTCAATTTTGCCAGACCACCGTTCGACCGACTGGATGAGGAGGCGCGCGAGCGACTCTCCCGTCACCTCTCGCTTTGCTATTTTCGGGCCGGGGATCTGCTGCTCAAGGAGGGAGACGAGCCTCCCGGCCTCTATCTCATCATCAAGGGAGCCGTGGAAGAGTCTGCTCCTCACCACCAGTTTGGTGATTACGGGGTCGATGATCTGTTCGATGTGCGCGCCCAGTTTGATGGTCGCTGCCGCCACCGCTTCACCGCGCTGGAAGATAGCCTCTGCCAACTCATTCCTCGCCACACCTTTCTGGCGCTTTGTGAGCAGGATCCGCAGTTTGCCAGCTACTTCACCGCCAATCTGGCCGAGCGTCAGCGCCAGCAGGAGCAGCGCGAACAGCTGGGTCAGAAGAATCTGGCGGAATTTATCCTGACCCGCATCGAACCCGGCCACCTGCAGGCACCGCTTATCGTCGACAGCAAGCTGTCACTGCTGGCGGCGACCGAAGCCATGGTGAGCAAGGGGACCGATTGCCTGCTCTACCCGGCCCACGACGGCTCCCTCACGCTGGCAACCCGCAAGACCTTGCTCCATGCCCTGACCCTCAAGGGATTGCCGCTGACGGCCCCCCTCTCGGTGCTGACCCCTACTCCTCTGATTGGTCTGCCGCTGGAGAGCTATCTGTTTGATGCCCTGCTGCTGATGACCCGCCATCGTATCAAGCGACTGGTGGTGTGGCGTGGCAACGAGGTGGCGGGGATCTTGCAACTGACCCAGGTGCTGGGGCTCTTCTCGACCCACTCCCACGTGCTGACGTTGCGTATCGCCCGCGCCGACAGCCTGCCAGCGCTGGAAGCGGTCGCCCGCGAGCAGCAACAATTGACCCGATCCCTGTTTGCCCAAGGGATCCACACCGCCTTTTTGATGAAGCTGATCGCCACCATCAACGAACAGCTGATCGCCAAAGCCTTTGCGCTGGTGATCCCCTCCGAGGTGCAGGATAAGGTTTGCCTGCTGATGCTGGGCTCGGAGGGGCGCGGCGAGCAGATCCTCAAAACCGATCAGGACAACGCCCTGATCCTGCCAGAGGGGCTGACATGGCCCACCCAGACAGCCGATCTGGCCGAATTCAGCGGTCTGCTGGAGCAACTCGGCTACCCGCTGTGCCCCGGGCAGGTGATGGTGAACAATCCGGCCTGGGTAAAAACAGGCATCGAGTGGCAAAGCGCCATTGCCTGCGCCTGCACCACGGCAAAAGAGGATGAGCTGCTCTGGCTCGCCACCCTGGCCGATGCTCACCCCATCGCGGGGGATCGACAGCTCCATCTGCCGGTGGCCAGAGCGCTGCGCGAGCAGTTGGCGGACAGACGGGATCTGCTGGCGGAGATGGTGCGACCGGCAGTGGCCTTTCATGCCCCCCTCACCCTGTTTGGCCGGCTGGAACAGCCACCGGAAGGGCTGGATCTGAAGCGGGGCGGCCTGTTCCCGCTGGTGCACGGTATCCGCATGCTGGCCCTTGAGGCAGGCATTCTGGAGACCTCAACCCTGGGGCGTATCGACGCGCTGGTGGCAGCCGATCGGCTCAGTGCCGACTATGGCAGCAATCTGGCAGAGGCGTTCCGGCTCTTTATCCGACTGAGGCTGCGCAGCCAGCTCAAGGGGGGCAATAGTCGGGTGCAGACAAGCGAGCTCAGCCACAGCGAGCGGGATCTGTTGCGTCAGGCGCTGCATCAGGTGAAGAAGTTCCAGCAGTGGCTCACCTTGCACTTTCGTCTGAGACAATAGCCATGTTGAGCCGTGTTCGACGCTACTGGTATGGCCGTGCGTTCCGAACTGGCGAGTTCGCGCCGCTCTTTGCCACCCCACCGGAAGATGAACGGATCGCCCTCGATTTCGAGACCACCAGTCTCGATCCCGAGCAGGCCGAGATCGTCTCCATCGGGGCGGTGCGCATTCAGGGTAACCGGCTGCTGACCGGCGAGGCCCTAGCCATCAAGGTGCAGCCACCGGCCAGCCTGACCAGCCAATCGGTAGTGATCCACGGTCTGCGCCATCAGGATCTGCAACAGGGGATGGAGCTGGAAGCCGCGCTGCGCTTACTTTTGGCGTTTATCGGCCCCCGTGAACTGGTGGGCTATCACATCGCCTACGACCTGCGCATTCTCAATCTTGCCTGCCAGAAATTGTGGGGATTGACCCTGCCCCAGCGAGGGATCGAGGTGAGCCAGCTCTATCACGACCACCTCTATCGCCGCTATCCCGATGCGGCCATTGACCTTCACTTAAGTGCCATCTGCAGCCACCTTGAACTCCCATCCCTGCCCGCCCACGACGCCCTTGCCGATGCCACCACGGCCGCGCTCATCTACCTGCGCCTGACCTGCGGCTCGCCGCTCACTTATCCCAAAGTCTAATTGTCGAGAAATAACATTTAATTCACATTTTGCTTACATGAGCAGATTGCCTGCTCGTCGGGGTTACCCCATCCACCGCTGACACTCATGTCATGGAGAACTGCAATGGAACAGCAAAGCTATCTGAGGATCCAGCAAGATCCCAACTTCCAGGAGCTGGTCGCCAAGCGCCAGCGTTTTGCCTGGGCCCTCTCGGCTCTGATGCTGGGACTCTACCTGGCGTTTATTCTGCTCATCGCCTTTGCCCCCGGTTGGCTGGGCACCCCCTTGAGCGAAGGGTCGACCATTACTCGCGGCATTCCTGTCGGGGTAGGATTGATCCTCTCCTCCTTCGTGTTGACCGGCGTCTATGTCTTTCGCGCCAACGGCGAGTTTGATGAACTGAACCAGAAGATCCTCAAAGGGGTGCAATCATGAAAGGCAAGTTGCTGCTGTTGACCTCACTGGCCTCCACTCCCCTGCTGGCGGCCGATGCAATCTCTGGCGCCGTGGAGCGTCAGCCCCTTAATGTCGCCGCCATCGTGATGTTTCTGGTCTTTGTGGCCGCTACCCTGTTCATCACCTACTGGGCCTCCAAGCGCAACCGCTCGGCTTCCGACTACTATGCCGCCGGTGGCCGTATCACCGGCTTCCAGAACGGTCTGGCCATCGCCGGTGACTATATGTCCGCCGCCTCCTTCCTCGGGATCTCCGCGCTGGTCTACACCTCCGGCTATGATGGCCTGATTTACTCCATCGGCTTTCTGGTGGGCTGGCCCATAATCCTGTTTCTGATCGCCGAACGGCTGCGCAATCTCGGCAAATACACCTTCGCCGATGTCGCCTCCTATCGTCTGAAACAGACTGAAGTGCGCACCCTCTCCGCCTGCGGTTCGCTGGTGGTGGTCGCCCTCTACCTGATCGCCCAGATGGTCGGTGCCGGCAAACTGATCGAGCTGCTGTTTGGCCTGCAATACCATGTGGCCGTGGTGCTGGTCGGTATCCTGATGGTGCTCTACGTGCTGTTTGGCGGCATGCTGGCCACCACCTGGGTGCAGATCATCAAGGCAGTGATGCTGCTCTCCGGTGCCAGCTTCATGGCCATCATGGTCATGAAATCGGTCAACTTCGACATCGGCGCCCTGTTTAGCGAAGCGGTCAAAGTGCACGAGAAAGGCTCCGCCATCATGAGCCCGGGCGGGCTGGTCTCCGACCCCATCTCCGCCATCTCGCTCGGTCTGGCATTGATGTTTGGTACCGCCGGCCTGCCCCACATCCTGATGCGCTTCTTCACCGTGAGCGATGCCAAAGAGGCGCGTAAATCGGTGTTCTACGCCACTGGCTTTATCGGTTACTTCTACATTCTCACCTTCATCATCGGTTTTGGCGCCATCCTGCTGGTCAGCACCAATCCGGCCTTCAAGGATGCCACAGGCGCCCTGCTGGGCGGCACCAACATGGCAGCCGTCCACCTGGCTGATGCAGTGGGTGGAAGTCTGTTCCTCGGCTTCATCTCTGCCGTGGCATTTGCCACCATTCTGGCGGTAGTCGCCGGATTGACCTTGGCCGGTGCCTCTGCGGTCTCCCATGACCTCTATGCCAGTGTGTTGAAGAAGGGCAAGGCCAACGAGACCGATGAACTGCGCGTCTCCAAGATGACGACTCTGGTGCTGGGTGTGGTTGCCATTGGTCTGGGGATCCTGTTCGAGAAGCAGAACATCGCCTTCATGGTGGGTCTGGCCTTCTCCATCGCCGCCAGCTGCAACTTCCCGGTGCTGTTCCTCTCCATGTTCTGGTCACGTCTGACCACCCGTGGCGCCGTCTACGGTGGCTGGCTGGGACTGGCGAGCGCAGTGACCCTGATGATCCTGGGTCCGACCGTGTGGGTGAAAGTGCTGGGCCATGCCCAGGCCATCTTCCCCTACGAATACCCTGCCCTCTTCTCCATGGGTTTGGCCTTCATCGGGATCTGGTTCTTCTCCATCACCGACAGCTCCCAGAACGCCGCCGACGAGCATGCCAAGTTCCTGCCGCAGTTCGTTCGTTCCCAAACCGGGCTGGGTGCCTCTGGCGCTACCTCCCACTAACAGATCAAGTTCATCCTTCCAAGCCGGCCTCGCGCCGGCTTTTTTTATTGCCCATCAATCGGCTGCACGCCCCGCTTGCCCCGATCAAGATCACACTTCTCGCTAAAACTTTCGGGGGATCTGTGCCATAATGCGCGCCATTTGACAGACCAATCGGGACACATACCTTGTTAAGTAGCAACAACATCACCATGCAGTTCGGCGCCAAGCCGCTGTTTGAGAACATCAACGTCAAGTTTGGCGGCGGCAACCGCTATGGCCTTATCGGCGCCAACGGCTGTGGCAAGTCCACCTTTATGAAGATCCTCGGTGGTGATCTGGAGCCCACTGGCGGTAATGTGAGCCTGGACGTCAACGAGCGCATCGGTAAGTTGCGTCAGGATCAGTTCGCCTACGAAGATATGCGCGTACTGGACGTGGTCATGATGGGTCACACCGAGCTGTGGGCGGCTATCGCCGAGCGCGATGCCATCTACGCCAACCTCGAAGCCACCGACGAAGACTATATGAAGGCCGCCGAGCTGGAAGGTCTGGTCGCCGAGTATGACGGCTACACCGCTGAAGCGCGCGCAGGCGAGCTGCTGCTGGGTGTCGGCATTCCGCTCGAGCAGCACAACGGCCCGATGAGCGAAGTGGCGCCGGGCTGGAAACTGCGGGTGCTGCTGGCACAGGCCCTCTTCTCCAACCCTGACATCCTGCTGCTGGACGAACCGACCAACAACCTGGATATCAACACCATTCGCTGGCTGGAGCAGGTGCTCAACGAACGTGAAAGCACCATGATCATCATCTCTCACGACCGTCACTTCCTGAACTCTGTCTGTACCCACATGGCGGATCTGGACTACGGCGAGCTGCGCGTCTATCCAGGCAACTACGATGACTACATGCTGGCCGCCACCCAGGCGCGCGAGCGCCTGCTGGCAGACAACGCCAAGAAGAAGGCCCAGATCGCCGATCTGCAATCCTTCGTCTCCCGTTTCAGCGCCAACGCTTCCAAGTCCCGTCAGGCGACTTCCCGTCTCAAGCAGATCGACAAGATCAAGATTGAAGACGTCAAGGTCTCCAGCCGCCAGAACCCCTTCATCCGCTTCGAGCAGGACAAAAAGCTCTATCGCAACATCCTGGAAGTGGAAGGTGTCTCCAAGGGTTATGGCGACGGTCCCCTGTTCAAGGGCCTCAACATGATGATGGAAGTGGGCGAGAAGGTCGCCATTCTGGGTACCAACGGTATCGGTAAATCCACTCTGATCAAGACACTGGTGGGCGCACTGGCTCCGGATACCGGCACCATCAAGTGGTCCGAGAACGCCCAGATCGGTTACTACGCTCAGGATCACGCCGAAGACTTCGACACTGATCTCAACGTGTTCGACTGGATGGCCCAGTGGAAACAGGAGAACGAAGACGAGCAGGCTGTACGCTCCATACTGGGCCGTCTGCTCTTCTCTCAGGACGACATCAAGAAACCGGTCAAGGTGCTCTCCGGTGGTGAACAGGGTCGCATGCTGTTCGGCAAGCTGATGATGCAGCGCCCCAACATCCTGATCATGGATGAGCCGACCAACCACCTGGACATGGAATCCATCGAATCCTTGAACATGGCGCTGGAGCTCTACCAGGGGACCCTGATCTTCGTCTCTCACGACCGCGAATTCGTCTCCTCTCTGGCGACCCGCATCCTGGAGCTGACCGAAGATGGCATCCGCGACTTCGGCGGCACCTACGAGGATTACCTGCGCACTCAGGGCGTGGTGTAACCCCCGCCTTGCAAGCTCGCAATGAAAAACCGGCACTCACGTGCCGGTTTTTTTATATCCCGTTTTTAGACGACTGAGATGGCGTATAACCGCGGTGTGACTACACGCCACAGAACAGAGCACAGAGCACAGAGCACAGAGCACAGAGCTTGAGTCTCCTCCTCTTGCCCACAGATAAAAAAACGGCTCCATCAAGGAGCCGTTTTCAATGGGTTGTGCAGTGCCGATTACTCGACGGTCGCTTCCACACTGGTGAAGTACTCGATCTTGGCCGCTTTGCGCAGCTCGTCGATCAGAGACTTGTAATCCACCTGAGCTTTGCCCTGACCCAGCTGAGCTTGCAGCATGGCAGCCATACCGGATGCGGCGGCAGGGACGTTGACCTTGTCCAGCGCAACCACAACGCGGTCACCATTGGTCTCGGCAACCAGAGCCACGCTCGGCTTGCCGTCGATCGGATGGGGCAGCGTGAACGCCTGGGCAATCAGGTTCTGATCCAGCTCGCGATCGAAGCGGGCAACCCCTTTGTGGGTCTCCACTTTCAGACCGAGTGCAGTCAGATCGGCTGTGATGCTCTCACCGACTTTCAGCTTGTCCAGCAGGCCCTGGGCCTTGCCACGGGCCACTTCGCTAGCCTTGTCATGCTTGATGGCGGCAATCACCTGCTCTTTCACCTCGGCCAGCGGCTTGACCGCTTTGGGCTTGTGACCCGTGATATGCAGCACCAGCGCCTTGCCGTCAGCCAGCTCGATCACGTCGGAGTTGGTGTTGTCATCGCGCAGCTGTTCGGAGAACGCCACGGAGAGCACCTTGGGATCGTTCAGCGGAGCCGGAGCAGTCGCCTGGGTGAAGAAATCGGAAGATTGAACCTTCATCCCCATGGCGTCAGCGGTCAGATCCAGCGAGTCAGGGTTTTCGAAGCTGTTGTCAGCCATCTTCTGTTGCTCGGCGAAGAACTTCTCCTTGGCCTTGTCAGCTTGCAGACGAGTGATGGTCTCTTCTTTCACATCGGCAAACGGCTTGGTCTGGGCTGCTTCAACCCCCAGCAGCTTGATGATGTGGAAACCGAACGGGCTCTTCACCACGCCGGAAAGATCGCCAGCCTTGTTCAGGGCGAACGCGGCTTTCTCGAAGGCCGGATCCATCACCCCTTTCTCGAACCAGTCCAGCTCGCCGCCTTTTTTGGCAGAGAAAGTATCGGAAGAGTTAGCCTTGGCCAGCGCGGCGAAATCATCGCCCGCCTTGGCTTTGGCCAGCACGGCTTCAGCCTTCTGCTCTGCCGCTTTCTCATCCTTGCCAAACGGGATCAGGATGTGAGCCACGTGGCGACGCTCGGCACGCTGGAACAGATCCTGGTGCTGATCGTAGTAATCCTGGGCATCCTGCTCGGTGACCTTGATATCCTTGGCGAGGTTGGCAGCGTCCAGCAGCAGATAGTCGACCTTGACCTGCTCGTCGTTCATGAAACGAGCGCCATTGGTCTTGTAGTACTGCTCCAGCTCGTTGTCGGAGACCTGAACGTCAGCCATGTAGTTGGCAGCAGCCAGACGCACCAGACGCAGATCGCGAGTCTGGTTGTAGAGCTTGTCGAGCTGCTCCGCTTCGCCCTTGAGGGAGAATTCGGTGCCCAGCAGGGCGCTCATCAACTGTTGACGCACCATGTCCTGACGCAGGGAGTCACGGAACATTTCAGGAGTCATGCCGGCACGACGGATCAGCTGCAGATAGCGGTCATTGTTGAACTTGCCATTCTCGGCAAACTCCGGCATGGCCACGATGGCTTGCTTGATCTGTTCATCGCTGATGCGCAGACCCAGTTCACGGGCCTTGCTGTCCAGCAGAGCCTGATCGATCAGGCGATCCAGCACACCGCGACGGAACTGTTTCATGTAATCGGGGTTCGCGGCCAGCTGGCTGAATGCCTCTCCCATCTGGGATTCCATGCGGGCGCGCTCGTTACGATAGGCATTTTCCAGTGCCGCAGCACTGATCTCGGTGCCATTGACGGTGGCGGGGGCGGTACGGGCCGGGCCGTTCAGGTAACTACCTACACCAGCCAAGGCAAAGGAGAGGATGATCAGGCCCAAGATAACCTTGGCTACCTTGCCCTGCGCCCCTTCGCGTAGTTTATCCAACATCATGTTTGTACTTATGCTCCCGAACTCGATGGGCGTAAACAATAAAAAGGCGCACCGATTGCGATGCGCCTTGGTCAATCAGTATGAGAGAAGACTCTCTAACTTGTCTGGTCTGCGACCAAGGACGGTAGCCGACGGATATCAGCGACCGACTTAGTTAACAGCGTCTTTCAGGGCCTTACCGGCTTTGAAGGCAGGAACTTTACCAGCAGCGATTTCGATGGTCGCGCCAGTCTGCGGGTTACGGCCTGAACGGGCAGCACGCTCGCGTACAGCGAAAGTACCGAAACCAACCAGAGCAACCTGGTCACCCTCTTTCAGCGCTTCACCAACAGCATCAATGAAGGCATCCAACGCACGGCCAGCGGCAGCTTTGGAGATATCGGCACCGTCTGCAATCTTGTCAATCAGTTGAGATTTATTCACTCTTATATTCCCCTTTTATCAAACACCGCTGCGGCGCTGATTTCCCTGGCCACAACAAGTGGAGGTTTTATAGCAAGCCTCCTGATCAGTTGCAAGTGACAATCTGGCGCAAACCCGCGCCACACAACGCATTGCGACTCATCACGAGTACCCGATCGGTGGTCAAGGCTACTTCCGTTATCGGGCGCATGCAAGCCTTAACCACCCGCCGAATGCGCCAAATTTGCGGCGCATCAACATTTACACGACAGAAACGCGCTCAAACCCCTGTGGATTGTCCTGCAACGCCAATTCCAGCACCTCGTCAATCCAGCGAACCGGATAAATTTCAAGGTCTTGTTTGACGTTTGCCGGGATCTCCTCAAGGTCACGCTCGTTCTCTTTCGGAATAAGCACTCGCTTGATGCCGCCACGATGGGCTGCCAGCAACTTCTCCTTGAGACCACCGATGGGCAGCACTTCGCCGCGCAAGGTGATCTCCCCTGTCATCGCCACATCAGCACGAACTGGATTACCGGTCAAGCTGGAGACCAGCGCAGTACACATGGCGATACCGGCGCTAGGACCATCTTTCGGGGTTGCCCCTTCCGGTACGTGCACGTGGATATCGCGCTTCTCGTAGAAGTCGGCGTTGATGCGCAGCTTCTCGGCACGGGCCCGTACGACTGTCATGGCCGCCTGGATCGACTCCTGCATCACGTCACCAAGGGAACCGGTATAAGTGAGCTTGCCCTTGCCCGGCATGTTGGTGGTCTCGATGGTGAGCAGATCGCCCCCCACTTCGGTCCACGCCAGACCACACACCTGACCCACCTGGTTCTGGTCGGTGGCCTTGCCGTAATCGAAACGCTGCACCCCGAGGAACTCCTTGAGGTTCTCCTGATTGACCTGAACATGCTTGATGCTCTTGTCCAGCAGGATGCGCTTGACCGCCTTGCGACAAATCTTGGAGATCTCGCGCTCCAGACTCCGCACCCCCGCCTCGCGGGTGTAGTAGCGGATCACTCCGACCAGGGCAGAATCTTCGATGGTGATCTCGGACTCTTTCAGGCCGTTGCGCTGGATCTGCTTGGCAACCAGATGCTGCTTGGCAATGTTGAGCTTCTCATCTTCGGTGTAACCGGAGAGGCGGATCACTTCCATCCGGTCCAGCAAGGGGCCCGGGATGTTCATGGAGTTGGAGGTGGCCACGAACATGACGTCCGACAGGTCATAATCCACTTCCAGATAGTGATCGTTGAAGCTGTTGTTCTGTTCCGGATCCAGCACTTCCAGCAAGGCGGATGCAGGATCGCCACGCATGTCCGAGCTCATCTTGTCGATCTCGTCAAGCAGGAACAGCGGGTTCTTCACGCCGACTTTCGCCATCTTCTGGATGAGCTTGCCGGGCATGGAACCAATATAGGTACGGCGGTGACCGCGGATCTCCGCTTCGTCACGCACCCCACCGAGGGCCATCCGCACATATTTGCGGCCTGTCGCCTTGGCGATGGATTGGCCCAGCGAGGTCTTGCCTACACCGGGAGGCCCAACCAGACAGAGGATAGGGCCCTTGAGCTTGTTCACCCGTGCCTGTACCGCCAGATATTCGAGGATGCGATCCTTGACCTTCTCGAGGCCATAGTGATCGGCATCCAGCACCTCTTGCGCCTTGCCAAGGTCTTTCTTGACCTTGGAGCGCGCCTTCCACGGCACCTGTACCATCCAGTCCACATAGCTGCGAACCACGGTAGCCTCGGCGGACATGGGAGACATCATCTTCAGCTTGGCGAGCTCGGCCTGGGCCTTTTCACGGGCATCTTCCGGCATGCCAGCCTCTTCAATCTTGCGATTGAGGGCTTCAAACTCATCCGGGCTATCTTCCAGCTCACCCAGCTCTTTCTGGATGGCCTTCATCTGCTCGTTGAGGTAATACTCGCGCTGGCTCTTTTCCATCTGCTTCTTGACGCGAGTACGGATGCGCTTCTCAACCTGCAGCAGGTCAATTTCCGACTCCATCATCGCCATCAGGAATTCGATGCGCTCGGAGACAGAGACGATCTCCAGCACCTTCTGCTTGTCTTCCAGCTTGAGCGGCATGTGGGCCGCCATGGTGTCAGCCAGACGCGCAGCATCGTCGATCGCCGATATCGAGGTCAGTACCTCGGGCGGGATCTTCTTGTTGAGCTTGATATAGCCTTCAAACTGGCCGATGGCGGAGCGAACCAGTACTTCCTGATCCTTCTCCTCAATGGCTTGGGAGGGGATGTACTGAGCCTCGCAGACAAAGAAATCTTTGTCGTCGATCATCCGCTCCAGGCGGGCACGCTGGCCCCCCTCTACCAGCACCTTGACGGTGCCGTCCGGCAGTTTGAGCATCTGCAGAATATTGGCCACTGTCCCGACGGTGAAGATCTCCTCCACAGTCGGCTCATCGGTTGACGCATCCTTCTGGGCCACCAGCAGAACTTTCTTGTCCTGCTCCATGGCCGCTTCCAGACAGCGAATGGATTTTTCCCGCCCCACAAAGAGTGGAATGACCATGTGGGGATAAACCACCACGTCACGAAGAGGCAGGACGGGAATCTCGATGCGTTCTGAACGCTCTAGGTTCATATATGTCCTCTCGGCTTGTTATACCGTTGGCAAAGCGCTTGGCTGAGTATATGGGGGCGCAGAGATGAGATTCAATCGCCGAAACCGTAAAAAGCATGAAAGGGGCAAAAAGCCCCTTCCATTTGATTAAAAATCAGACATTTACTCTGATGCAGCAGCCTGGGTTTCGGGATTTTCGTAGATCATCAAGGGCGCAGAGTCCCCTTTGATCACGGTCTCGTCGATCACCACCTTGCTGACCCCTTCCAGAGAAGGCAGGTCATACATGGTATCGAGCAGCACGGCTTCCACGATGGAACGCAGACCACGAGCACCGGTTTTACGCTCCATCGCCTTGCGAGCAATGGCGTTGAGTGCGTCGTCACGGAACTCCAGCTCAACCCCTTCCAGATCGAACAACGCAGCGTACTGTTTGGTCAGCGCGTTTTTCGGCTCTTTCAGGATCTGGATAAGGGCAGACTCGTCCAACTCGGTCAGGGTCGCGACCACCGGCAGGC
Source organism: Aeromonas sp. 25-AL00135 (assembly GCF_054052385.1). NCBI lineage: Bacteria > Pseudomonadati > Pseudomonadota > Gammaproteobacteria > Aeromonadales > Aeromonadaceae > Aeromonas > Aeromonas sp. 25-AL00135. Next base: position 247,773 of record NZ_JBSTYQ010000006.1, read on the forward strand.
GGCCGATGAACTCGGGGATCAGACCATACTTGATCAGATCTTCCGGCTCTACCTTGGCGAAGGTCTCGCTCAGGGTGGCCTTGGCATCCTTGGATTTCACCTCGGCGCCAAAACCGATACCGGTTCCCTTCACGGAACGCTGCTCGATCACCTTGTCCAGACCAGCAAAGGCACCGCCGCAGATGAAGAGTATCTTGGAGGTATCAACCTGCAAGAACTCCTGCTGCGGATGCTTGCGACCACCTTGCGGCGGCACGGAAGCGATGGTCCCTTCGATCAGCTTGAGCAGTGCCTGCTGCACCCCTTCCCCGGAGACATCGCGGGTGATGGAGGGGTTGTCCGACTTGCGGGAGATCTTGTCGATCTCGTCGATATAGACGATGCCACGCTGGGCCTTCTCTACGTCGTAGTCGCACTTTTGCAGCAGCTTCTGGATGATGTTCTCCACGTCCTCGCCCACATAACCAGCTTCGGTCAGGGTGGTCGCATCGGCCATAGTGAACGGCACATCCAGCAGACGAGCCAGAGTCTCGGCCAGCAGGGTCTTGCCGCTACCGGTCGGGCCAATCAGCAGGATGTTGGATTTGCCGAGCTCAACACCACTGTTTTCGCCGCTGTTGCGCAGACGCTTGTAGTGGTTGTAGACGGCTACAGCCAACACCTTCTTGGCGTACTCTTGCCCGATCACATAGTCATCGAGATGAGCGCGGATCTGATGAGGGGTTGGCAGCTCGTTACCATCGCGCTTGGGCGAGATCTCGCGGATCTCTTCGCGGATGATGTCGTTGCACAGCTCAACGCACTCATCACATATGTAGACGGAAGGGCCAGCGATCAGCTTGCGCACTTCATGCTGGCTTTTGCCGCAAAAAGAGCAGTAGAGCAGCTTATCACCCTCACCCTTGCGTTTCTCTGTCATTCAGCAACCTCGTTTTATCAATAGAGGATGGATCGGCCTGTTGAGTTTACAACAGACCGGGACACCCTGCTCAGCTACGCTGGCTCAGGACACCGTCTACCAGACCATAGGCCACGGCCTGCTCGGCGGACATGAAGTTGTCACGATCGGTGTCACGCTCGATGGTAGCCATGTCTTGACCGGTGTGGAACGCCAGGCGCTCGTTCAGGGTATTTTTGATCTTCAGGATCTCCTGGGCGTGGATCTGGATATCAGATGCCTGCCCCTGGAAGCCACCCAGCGGCTGGTGGATCATCACGCGGGCATTAGGCAGGCAGAAACGCTTGCCCTTGGCACCGCCAGCCAGCAGGAAGGCACCCATGGAGCAGGCCTGCCCCATGCAGACGGTGCTGACATCCGGCTTGATGAACTGCATGGTGTCATAGATGGACATGCCCGCAGTCACCGAACCACCCGGTGAGTTGATGTAGATATAGATGTCCTTGTCCGGATTCTCGGACTCGAGGAACAGCAACTGGGCAACCACCAGATTGGCCATGTGATCTTCAACCTGACCAGTCAGGAAGATCACCCGCTCTTTCAGCAGACGGGAGTAAATATCGTAGGAACGTTCACCCTTGGCAGTCTGTTCGACCACGATGGGGACCAGCGCATTGCTGGGAGAATCGGTCATATCGTTATAGTTCTTGTACATAAGGCATTGTCCCTAAAATAAAATGGCCCGAGTGGAGATCACACGAGCCATTATACTTAACAGTCTTGACCTTAAGTCAAATGTTCTTAGGCAGCGGCGCCAGACTTGTTGATCACTTCGTCAAAGGCAACTTCTTTTTCGGTCACTTGCGCTTTGGACAGGATCAGGTCGATGGCTTGATCTTCTACTGCCAGGTTACGAACGCCGTTCAGCATCTGTTCGTTCTTCTGGTAGTACTCGATCACTTCCTTCGGATCTTCGTAGGCAGTCGCCATGGACTCGATGATGCTGTTTACACGGGCATCGTCAGCCTTGATCTCGTTGGTGCGGATCACGTCACCCAGCAGCAGGCCTACGCGTACACGACGCTCGGCTTGAGCCTGGAACAGTTCAGCCGGCAGCTCGGGAGCGTTGCCGCCCTGGAAGCCACCGAAGCGCTGCAGAGCCTGCTGACGCAGTGCGTCGATCTCTTGAGCAACGGCAGCTTTCGGCAGGTCGATTTGGTTGGCTTCAACCAGACCGTTCAGAACCTGCTCTTTCACGCTGTTTTTCAGGGCTTGAGCCAGTTCGCGCTCCATGTTCTTGCGCACTTCGGCTTTCAGCTCTTCAACAGAACCGCTTTCGATACCGAAACGCTTCACGAACTCTTCGGTCAGCTCAGGCAGGATCTGCTCTTCAACCTTGATCAGCTTGGAAGCGAACTTGGCTTCTTTGCCTTTCAGGTTTTCAGCGTGGTAGTCAGCCGGGAAGGTCACTTCGATGGTGAACTCGTCGCCCGCTTTCTTGCCCAGGATGGCGTCTTCGAAGCCCGGGATCATGCGGCCAGCGCCCAGCACCAGGTTGAAGCCTTCAGCTTTGCCGCCGTCGAACTCTTCACCGTCAATGGAACCGACGAAGTCCATGGTCACACGCATGCCATTGGCAGCGGCAACATCGGCATCAGCCCAGGTAGCGTGCTGCTTGCGCAGGGTGTCGATCATGTTGGCCAGATCTTCATCCTTCACGGTCGCAACCGGCTTCTCGACCTTGATGGTCTCGAGACCTGCAACTTCGAACTCCGGATACACTTCGAAAGTGGCGGTGAATTCGAAATCCTGACCTTCTTTGATCTCTTTCGGATCCATGGTCGGGGCACCGGCCGGGCTCAGTTTGTTTTCGATGATGGCTTTGATGAAATTGCTCTGCATCATTTCATCAGCAACGCGGGCGTGAGCCATGGCGCCGAACATCTTCTTGATGATGGCAACCGGAGCCTTGCCAGGACGGAAACCGTCGATGCGACGAGTTTTGGCCAGGCCATTCAATTCTTTACGCACAGCGGCGTCTACGGTAGCGGCCGGTACAGTGATGGTAAGACGGCGTTCCAGACCCTGGGTTGTCTCTACAGAAACTTGCATTCTTCTACCTCGTTCAACTCAGCACTGTGTGCTGACCCTTTATTGCCCCTGGGCAAAGCCCGGAGTCTTCCTGTTTATAAAGACAACGATATGTCTTTGTGATGAGAAAATATGACGCGGCATTATAGCGGCGCACTTTGGTCGAGTCGAGCCACACATCCCCCACATTGAGCGGCGTGCAAGCACAATTCGTGCAAAACTGCCCTTTATATGGGGAGAGAGGCCCTCTAGTTCAACCATCCAGTGAGGATAATTTTGCGTTTGCTCACCTTTTTTCATCCGAACGCCGCTTTATTACCCATTTTTCGCCGATAAACAGGTCACCGTTGCGGACGACGACTCAATTTGACCAGCCAAATGGCGATTGGGCCAATCAACCATTGCGTCCCTACCCCTCCCTCGTTATGGTGGCAACCAAATTGATGATCTGGAGTCACTCACATGGTCTTTTTCCGCTTCTTGTTCAATCTGCTCTGGTTTGTACTGGGAGGTGTCTTTATGGGCCTGGCCTGGTGGCTGGCCGGTCTTGTCTGCTTTATCTCGCTGGTCGGCATCCCCTGGGGACGTGCCTGCTTCGTGATCGGCACCTTTACCTTCTTCCCGTTTGGCAAGCAGGCGGTCAATCGCAAGACCATGACCGGCCAGAGCGATATCGGCACCGGCACGCTGGGACTGATTGGCAATATCCTCTGGTTCGTGCTGATCGGTGTCTGGCTGGCCATCGGCCACATCGCTTCCGCGCTGGCCTGCTTCGTGACCATTATCGGTATCCCGTTCGGTATCCAGCACCTCAAGCTGGCGCTGATCAGCCTGGCGCCCATTGGCCAGATGATTGTGACCAATCAGGAGGCGGAATCGGGCCGCTATATCCGCTAACTGCGGGAAATGCGCGGGCAGACTAGGGTCTGCCCTTTTCTATTCTCTTTTGTTGAGGCCATCATGTTACCCAGTCACTTTTTCGCCAATCTCGCCCGCATGAAACTCATCTATCGCTGGCCCCTGATGCGCAACATCCAGCCGGAAAACATTGCCGAGCACAGCCTGCAGGTGGCCATGGTAGCCCATGCCCTCGGCATCATCAAAAACCGGCTGTTTGGCGGCAGCGTGAATGCCGACCGCGCCGCCGTGATGGCCCTCTATCACGACAGCAGTGAGGTGCTGACCGGCGATCTGCCCACCCCGGTCAAATACTTCAATCCCGAGATCGCCCGCGAGTACAAGAAGATAGAACTGGCCGCCGAACAGCGGCTGCTTGGCATGCTGCCGCCGGAACTGGTAGAGGATTTTCGCCCGCTGCTCGATTCGGCAGCCCAAGATGGCGAGCTGGCCAGGCTGGTCAAGGATGCCGATACCCTCTGCGCCTATACCAAGTGTCTGGAGGAGATCAACGCCGGCAATCGGGAGTTTGAACCAGCTCGCAAACGCCTCGAAGCCATGCTGGAAGCGCGGATGAGCGATGAGATGCGCTACTTTATCGACACCTTCGTAGCCAGCTTCTCCCTGCCACTCGATGAGCTTAACGCTCACTAAGCCAGTCTACATGACCTGAAAACAGAAGGGCCCGCCCGGGGTGGACCGGGGGGGCGGGGGTGTTTTTTTTGGGCTATTATAGGGGG